>NZ_AZQX01000013.1:0-58256 GCF_000568385.1 Halomonas sp. BC04 | reverse complement strand
GTGTTGCCAATGTTGCGGTTAACGCCAACGCCGCCGGCCTCCGCCGGGCGCCTGGCGGCGCCAGTCGCGATGCGGAGCAGCGCTCCAACAGCGATCCTCTCCACCGAGGGTAATTTCACGTTGTCGGAGGAAGCTTCAGCTCACGACTGGAGGCCGAAGGCTCCCGACGGTGTTCCAATGTTGCGGTTAACGCCAACGCCGCGGCCTCCGACAAGGCGCCTGACGGCGCCAGTCGCGACGCAGAGCGGCGCTCCTACAGCTGCTGTTTCTTATGTTGGAGTAGCTTCAGCTCACGACTGGAGGCGCAAGCCTCCCGGCGGTGTTGCCGGTGCTGGCAACAATCACCAGCGTTTCAGCCTCCGCCAAGGCGCCTGACGGCGCCAGTCGCGACGCAGAGCAGCGCTCCAACAGCAATCCTCTCCACCGAGGGTAATTTCACGTTGTCGGAAATGGGATGGACCCGTCCCTCCCTGTGCCAAGATGAGTTTGCAACGCCATCTTGGGTGCACGGGGCACCACACGGCATCTCGAAGGAGGGTCCATCCATGAATCACATTAGCATCGTCGGGATCGATCTCGCCAAGCGTGTCTTTCAACTCCATGCCGTCGATCACAAAGGGCGTCAGGTGTTCAGCAAGAAGGTCTCTCGCTCAGGCTTACGCCTGACGCTGGCCCAGGTACCTCCCTGCCGCGTCGCCATGGAAGCCTGCGGCGGTGCCCATTACTGGGCCAGGGAGATCCAGGCACTGGGCCACGAGGTTCACTTGATCCCTCCCCAGTACGTGAAGCCCTTTGTTCTCGGGCACAAGAGCGATGCACGGGATGCCCGAGCGATCGCCGAAGCGGCCGCCCGTGATGCCACACCCCGGGTGGCGACCAAGACGCTGGAACAGCAGGCGCTGCAAGCCATGCATCGCGTGCGCTCCCGGGCCATCGCCGACCGGACGGCGCTGGGCAATGAGCTACATGGCTTGCTGGCCGAAATGGGAATCATCATGGCCAAGGGGCACTCGGTGTTCCGCCAGGGCGAGGTCAGGCGGTTGCTCGCCGAGCATCGGACAGAGCTGGGTGACGATCTCTTCGTGGTACTGGATGATGTCCTGGATCAGTGGCTGGCGCTGGATGCCCGGGTCCGTGCCTACGATCAGCGCCTGGCACGGCTCGCCAAGGCGACACCGGTGTGCCAGCGCCTGTTGAGCGTGCCCGGTATCGGGCCGGTCAATGCCACCTTGCTGGTCAGTCATATCGGTGACCCAGGCCGGTTTGCCAATGGCCGGAGCTTCAGCGCCTCGATTGGCCTGGTGCCCCGCCAGCATTCGAGCGGCGGCAAGGAGCGATTGATGAGTATCTCCAAGCGGGGCAACGGCGAGGTGCGTCGACAGCTTGTGCATGGTTCCCGAGCGGCCTTGCGCGCGTTTCAGCGTCAGCAGCAGCCGGACCGGCTGGCACGTTGGGCGTGTTCGTTGGCGGCACGACGTGGCGCTGCCAAGGCCACCATCGCCCTGGCGAACAAGCTCGGCAGGATCTGCTGGGCGGTGATGGCGCGAGACACAGCCTACGCGGCCACACCGTGAAGCCGCGAGTGTCATGAAATAGTCCAGATTTCCCGGAGGTTGCGCAGGCACGAACGTGGATGGCAGGACAGGTCAGACCGGCTCTCCGCTACTCTGTGAAGCTTGATGGCCGATGTTGAGGCCGAGTCGGAGATCAGATCGGAGAGCGCGCATCCCATCATGGCCAGGCACCGATGAAGTGCCACTGACAGGCCGGATATAAGCGTGCAGTCTCACCCCCCCGCCGATACGTTTCGGGCTTGCACAACGGGACGGGTCCATATAAGGAAGCTTCAGCTCCGGTCCGACGCATCGGCGACTGGAGGCCGAAGGACTCCCGGCGGTGTTGCCAAGGCTGGCGATAATCACCTGCGCTGTGGCTTCCGCCGAGGCGCCTATCGGCGCCAGTCGCGATGGGAACCAGCGTTCCAACAGCTGATTATCCCACCGACAGTGCCACACCGCTGTTGGAGTAGCTTCAGCTCACGACTGGAGGCCGAAGGACTCCCGGCGGTGTTGCCGGCGTTGGCGATGACCAATAAAGCCGCGGCCTCCGCCGGGCGCCTATCGGCGCCAGTCGCGATGGGGACCAGCGCTCCAACAATGATACTTTCCACCAACGCCGCCACGCCGTTGTAGGAGAATCTTCAGATCACGACTGGAGGCCGAAGACCTCCCGGCGGTGTTGCCGACGCCAACGATCACCGCCAACGCAGCGGCCTCCGCCAGGCGCCTGCTGGGTCTTATACGTAATCAGGAAAGCGAAACGCCCCGCAGCAGGGCTGCGGGGCGTTTCGGGAATCTGGTAGGACCAGGCGGATTTGAACCGCCGACCTCCACGATGTCAACGTGGCGCTCTAACCAACTGAGCTATGGTCCTGAAGGGGCTATTGCCCTGGAATGCTGGTAGGACCAGGCGGATTTGAACCGCCGACCTCCACGATGTCAACGTGGCGCTCTAACCAACTGAGCTATGGTCCTGCATTCCGCGGGCGACAAAGCGCCTCGGCAACGGATGCATATCTTACCGATATTGCTGAATTTTGCAAGCTTCAAGGCGCGCTTTTTACACGCTCCACCGCCTCCAGCCAGCCCTGGTAGAGCCGCTCCCGCTCCGCCTCAGGCATCTGGGGCACGAAGCTCTTCTCGCAGCGCCAGAGATCGGCGATCTCGTCCAGGTCCCGATACCAGCCCAGGTGAAGACCTGCCATGTAGGCGGCGCCAAGGGCCGTGGTCTCTAGCACCGTCGGCCGGTCGACCTGAACGCCGAGCATGTCGGCCAGGAACTGAACCAGCCAGCCGTTGCTGACCATGCCGCCATCCACACGCAGCTTGCCTGGGCTTGCCTCCATGTCGTCGCGCATGCAGGCCTGGAGGTCGCGGGTCTGGTAGCAGACCGCCTGCAGCCCGGCGGCGACGATCTCGCCAATGCCGGTATCCCGGGTCAGGCCGAAGATCGCACCCCGCGCCTTGGGGGCCCAGTGCGGCGCCCCCAAGCCGGTAAAGGCCGGCACCAGGTAGACGCTGTGGCCATCCCGGGTCTCGCGGGCCAGTTCCTCGGTCTCGGCGGCATTGTCGAACAGCTTGAGACCGTCGCGCAGCCACTGGACGGCAGCCCCGGCGACGAAGATGCTGCCTTCCATGGCATAGGTCGCTTGCCGCCGAGACGATACGCCACGGTGGTCAGGAGTCGATTGCGGGAGACGGCGGCCTTGTCCCCGGTATTGACGATCATGAAGCAGCCGGTCCCGTAGGTGCTCTTGCCCATGCCCGGCTCGAAGCAGGCCTGTCCGACCAAGGCCGCCTGCTGGTCGCCGATGACCCCACCGATCGGCAGCGCCGCACCCAGCAGGCTCGCCTCGGTATGGCCGAAGTCATCGCTGCTGTCGCGGACCTCGGGCAGCAGCGCTCGCGGGATATCGAACAGCGCGAGGAGCTCGTCATCCCACTGCTGGGTATGGATGTTGAACAGCATGGTGCGAGACGCATTGGTGGCGTCGGTGGCGTGCACCTGCCCACCGGTGAGCCGCCAGAGCAGGAAAGTATCGACGGTGCCGAAGGCCAGCTCTCCCCGCTCCGCGCGGTCGCGGCGCCCTCGACGTTGTCCAGCAGCCAGGCCAGCTTGGTCGCCGAGAAGTAGGGATCGATCAATAGTCCGGTACGTGCCTGGACCAGATCGGCATGCCCCTTGTCCCGCAGATCCTGGCACGCGTCTGCCGTACGCCGATCCTGCCAGACGATGGCATTGTAGAGCGGCTCACCGGTTTGTCGGTCCCACAGCAGGGTGGTTTCACGCTGGTTGGTGATGCCGATACCGGCAATGCGGGAAAGTGGCCCACCGCTCTGCTCGATCACCTCTCTGCACGTCGCCAGCACCGTGCCCCAGATCGCCTCGGGATCATGCTCTATCCAGCCGTCATGGGGAAACTGCTGGGGAAACTCTTGCTGAGCGACGTGGGCCACGTTGCCACTGCGGTCGAAGAGGATGGCGCGGGAGCTGGTGGTCCCCTGGTCGATGGCAAGCAGGTAGTCGGCCATGATATGTCCTGTCATTGTATGTTCGTTTATGATCACCAAGGGTACTGCAGTGTGTTCGCATTGCTCTACGACTTTCGACGCAGCCCCACCGCCTCTGCCGCTAACCCGCCGAATAGCTTACAATCTTGGGATCGCTAGGGAGCCGACATGAATCAACAGCAACGCCAGGATGCCATCGTCGATCTGGTCCGCCGCCAGGGCTACGCCAGTATCGAACAGCTTACCGAACATTTCGCCGTCACCCCGCAGACGGTGCGACGCGACCTCAATGCACTGGCCGAGGAAGGGATGATACGCCGCGTTCACGGTGGCGCCGGCCTGGAGTCGAGCACCGTCAACACCGCCTACAGCACCCGCAAGAACCTCAACCTCGAGGCCAAGCGACGCATCGCCAGCCTGGTGGCCAGCCACATTCCCGACCACGCTTCGCTCTTCATCAATATCGGCACCAGCAATGAGGTGGTGGCGGAAGCCCTGCTCGATCATCAGGGGCTGGAGGTCATCACCAACAATCTCAATGTCGCTGCCATTCTCCAGCACAAGGAGGACTTCAACGTCATCATCGCCGGTGGGCAGGTACGCTCCCGCGACGGCGGCATCATCGGCGAGGCCACCATCGATTTCATCAACCAGTTCAAGGTCGATTACGGCATCATCGGGATCAGCGGTATCGATGAGGACGGCTCCCTCCTCGAGTTCGACTACCAGGAGGCCCGTGTGGCGCAGGCCATCATCCGCAACTCGCGCCAGGTCTATCTCACCGCCGACCATTCCAAGTTCCATCGCAACCCGGTAGTCCGCCAGGGCAATATCGCCCAGCTCGATGCCCTGTTCACCGATCGCCAGCCCCCCGAAGCGATCGTGCACCTGATGAAGGCCCACGACGTTGCCCTGCATCTGGCCTGATTGAGCGGTTATCGACCGTCCGCGCCACCGCCGCCCCGCTGGTTTCCTCCGGTGCACCTCGCCTTGCGCTGGTCTGCTACCCTTTCCCCCTTGATGTTCGGTTTCGATTCATCTATGTTCGTTTTCAAACACGACATGATGTCTGGCGGTGTGACGCCAGCTTAACGGAGCCTGCATCCATGGCGGAACCCTCACGCGACCTGCTCGACATGTACATCATCGGTGGCGGCATCAATGGCACGGGTATCGCCAATGATGCCGCCGGCCGCGGCCTTGCCGTCGGGCTCTGTGAGCAGGGCGACCTGGCCGGCGCCACGTCGTCGGCAAGCAGCAAGCTGATCCATGGCGGACTTCGCTACCTGGAGCACCATGAATTCCGCCTGGTCGGTGAGGCCCTGCGGGAGCGGGAAACACTGCTCAAGAAGGCACCTCACATCATCTGGCCCTCGCGCTTCATCCTCCCCCACCGCTCGCACCTGCGTCCGGCCTGGATGATCCGCGCCGGCCTGTTCCTGTACGACCACCTGGGCAAGCGCAAGCAGTTACCCGGATCCCGTGGCGTTCGCTTCGGCTCGGATTCGCCGCTGAAGCCCGAGATCATGCGCGGTTTCGAATATTCGGACTGCTGGGTGGATGATGCCCGACTGGTGGTCCTGAATGCCATCCAGGCCCGCGAGGGTGGCGCCGAGATTCTCGTTCGCACGCGCTGTACAGCAGCCTACGAGGAGCAGGGCCACTGGTGTATCGAGCTCGAGGACCAGCGGACCGGCAAGCGCTTTCGGCGCTATGCTCGCACCCTGGTCAATGCCGCGGGGCCCTGGGTGGAAAGCGTGATCCGTGAGCAGACCCGTCGCAGGTCGCGCTATGCCATCCGCATGATCCAGGGCAGCCACCTGATCGTGCCCAGGCTCAACGCTGATGACCGCGCCTACATCCTGCAGAACAGCGATAGGCGCATCGTCTTCGTACTGCCTTACGAAGATGACTTCAGCCTGGTGGGTACCACGGACCGACGCTACGAGGGTGACCCCGCCCGTGTGGCCATCGCAGAGGAGGAGGTGGATTACCTGCTCAGGGTGGTCAATGAGAATTTTCGACGCCAGCTGACCCGCAGCGACGTGATCAGCAGCTTTTCTGGCGTGCGTCCCCTTTGTGACGACGAATCCGACGATCCTTCGGCCATGACCCGAGACTATACGCTGGCCTTCGACGAACAAGGCGCCCCGCTGCTATCGGTATTCGGCGGCAAGATCACCACCTATCGCAAGCTGGCGGAGTCGGCACTCGAGATGCTCGCCCCACGCTTCCCTCGCATGGGACGCCCCTGGACCGCCACCGTGGCGCTGCCGGGCGGTGACATGGCAAGCCAGGCGGACTTCAGCCATCAGTTGCTCGAGGCCTACCCCTGGCTGGGTGACGACCGTGCAAGGCGCTTCGCCCGCAGCTACGGGACGCTCTGCCTGCGCTTCCTGAGCGGCGCAGCGAGGAAGCCGACCTCGGCGAAGCCTTCGGTGCCGGGCTGACCGCCGCTGAAGTCGACTATCTGATCGATCATGAATGGGCAACGAGCACCGAAGACATCCTGTGGCGGCGCACCAAACTTGGCCTGCGCCTGACACCGCGCCAGCTCGATGCCCTGGTCCAGCATGTCGATGCCCACTGCCAGGTGCTGGCCGCATGAGCAACGCTGGCCGCCCGGCCAGCGATAGCCATGCCTATTCGGGGATCCCCCCACGGGTCAGGCTGGCGGGATCGAGCAGCCGCTCCAGCTCCTCGCGGCTCAGATCTGTCTGCTCCTCCGCCACATCGATGATGGGCCGGCCGGCCTTGTAGGCCTCCTTGGCAACGGCTGCCGCGGCATCGTAGCCGATGACGCCATTGAGCGCGGTAACCAGAATCGGGTTGCGGGCCAGCGGCCCGGCCATGTTCGCCTCCCGCACCTTGAAGGTGGCGATGGCACGGTCGGCCAGCAAGCGTGCGCTGTTGCTCATCAAGCCGATCGACGTCAGCAGATTGTGAGCGACCAGGGGCAGCATGACATTCAGCTGAAAGTTGCCACTCTGGCCTGCCACCGTCACGGCGGCGTCCAGGCCGATCACCTGGGCGGCAGCCTGGGCCGCCGACTCGGGAATGACCGGGTTGACCTTGCCCGGCATGATGGAGCTGCCGGGTTGCAGCGCTTCCAGCTCGATCTCCCCCAGACCGGCCAACGGCCCCGAGTTCATCCAGCGCAGGTCGTTGGCGATCTTCATCACCACGCAGGCCAGCCCCTTGAGCTGACCGGAGAGCTCCACGGCACTATCCTGGGATGCGAGACTGGCGAAGAAGCTGTCGTTGGGCTGGAGTGAGATCCCTGTCTGCTCGCTCAACTCACGCGCCATTCTCTCGGCAAATTCGGGATGGGCATTGATGCCTGTGCCTACCGCAGTGCCGCCCTGGGCCAGCCGACAGAGACGAAGCATGGCACTGTCGAGGCGCTCGATAGCCTGCCCCAGTTGACTCGACCACCCTCCCAGCTCCTGACTCAGACGCAGCGGCATGGCATCCATCAGGTGGGTACGCCCGGTCTTCACCACACCGTCGAGTTCCCATGCTCGCTCGTCGATGGTCGCCCTCAGATGGACCAGGGCGGGTCGCAACCGCGTGGTGACTTCCAGTGCCGCCGAGAGGTGGATCGCCGTGGGGATGACGTCATTACTCGACTGGCCCATGTTGACATGGTCATTGGGGCCAACCTGAAGGCCATCCTGGCTCGCCAGGTGTGAGATGACTTCATTGACGTTCATGTTGCTCGAGGTGCCGGAACCGGTCTGGAAGACGTCCACCGGGAACTGGGTGTCGTGCTTGCCCTCGATGATAGCCTTGGCGGCATCGGCGATGGCCTCGGCACGCTCGCCATCCAGCAGCTGCAGGTCACGGTTGACCCGGGCCGCCGCCAGCTTGATGCGCGCGATGGCATGGATGAAGGCCGGCGGCATCGCTTGACCGGATACCGGAAAATTGTTGACTGCCCGCTGAGTCTGGGCACCGTACAGGCGTCGTGAGGCACCTTCAGCTCGCCCATGCTGTCGCGTTCGATACGATGGTCGCTCATCTCCCCTCCTCCCTGTCGGTACTGCACTGACACCAACACGCTTGACCAAGACTCATGCCCTAGGCATTTACCATGGTTGCCACTGACACCACTTGCAAGGGCAGCAGGCACCTCGCCCGTGCAGGAGCACCAAGCAAGACACAAACCTGAAACGATCCTTCGGCTCCATTATTACAAATATAAACAGTACCAGAAGAACCAAGCATCAAATTATTACATAACTAGTATCGTTGACTGAGTCACCTAAGTTTCTTTATTCAAGTTTCTCCATTCGATCCATTCCTTGATACCTATCGTGGAACGTAATGGCTCAGCCAACCTAGGATTGTCTCACTGAAGCCCACTCAGCTCAGGAAAATTGATAACGCTAACGGAATGGTGTACATGGACAACTTGACAGCGCTAACGCTACTACCGCATGAACAGCTCAGCATTGCCCACACCCATGAAACGGGGGAGCTGAACCGTTACCGGCGACTGGCACTCAGCTTCCTGCCGATTGCTCCCCATATCAGCCGCCTGATGGCCGCCCTTGGCATGGAGTGCGAGCAGCGCATCCAGACGTTGCGCAACGTCGCCACACAACTGGAACTCGACGCCTGCGTCTCCCTGAAGCCGCCACGGGAATCACCCTTCCTGCCGCGTTCGAGCCGGCACTTCTTCGTGGTGGATGATGCCATGAGCCGGGATGCCCTGATGGCGGCCGAGGATGCCGCCGAGGTCACATGCAGGCTCTTTGCCTGGCTGCTGGAAACCAATGCAACGCCGGAGCTGCATCGCCCCTTGCAGGCTTTCGTGACCCAGAAGAACAACGAGTACCGCATCATTCAAGAATACCGGGAACCAGGCCGCCCGATCTGGACCAGCCGCATGCCACAATCCGTCAAGGCAACCAGTGCGATATAACGACAACGGGAACACAGCACGCAGCGGGTGCCCAACCCGCTGCGCCCGGCGCCTCGCTAGGCTTCACGCTGGCGGTGGCGACGGCCGTTGGCTGCCGCGAGGCTCTTCAGCCGCTCGAGATCGAGAACCCGGAATTCATGGCCGCTCACCTCCAACAGGTTCTGCCGCTGGTAGCTCACCAGTACCCGACCCACGGTTTCCGGGGTCAGCCCCAGGTGGCTCGCGATATCGCTTCGCGACAGGGCCAGGCGGAAGTGGTGTGGGGAATAGCCTCGAAGCCGGAACCGCTCGGAAAGGCCCTCGAAAAAGCAGGCCAGCCGAACTTCGGCCGTTCGACGCAGGAGCAGGTTTAGTCTCAGTCGCTCATCGTGCATCGCCTGGCTCAGGTAGCGAGGTAAAAGCCGACGTATCCCAGCGGAGCGAGTGCAAAGCTGGTCGAGCTGTTCGTACGGAATCTCGCATACTCGGGTGGTTTCCAGGGCGACAAGCGACCCTGGGTACGCCCCCTCGCCGATGGCGTCCAACCCAACCAGATCGCCAGGCAGATACAGCGCCGTGACGATATATTCGTCGCTGTCGGTCACGATGACCTGCTTGAGGCTACCCGTAAGGACGGCAAACAGGCGGTCAAATGTCGCTCCCTGGCTTACCAGGACCTGGCGTTTTTCGAGCGCCTCGGCCGGGCCAACGATGCGGCTGAACAAGGCCCTCTCCTCCAGGGGAAGGCCCGCCGTAAGGCAGAGGGAATTGAGGCGGCAGGAGAGGCAGCTCAGTGCATCCGGATCACGGCTATAGATCTTGCCTTGACTCGTCATGGGAACCCCCCTATCCCTTAGGGATTCTTAGGGTTTGGACCAAAGTATAGAAGAGGGCTCACGTAGTGAAAGGTGAAAACCATCATGCCTCCCTCTATTGGGTAGGGAGTGAAACTAGCTGGCGGGATGATGAAAACCATGCAGCAGGGCATGACACGCCAAACTAGAATTGATGCTGCACCGCGATATCGGCAAGGAGAGGCTTGTGCCGGTCAGCACGGCCACGAACGGAATCACCGTCATGCAGGGGGGCACGACAATGCTATCGTCAAACTGGCTTACGCAGGATTGTCTTAACCGGCTCGGCAGCAATGCCGGCGCCGTATTGATGAGCTTGTGGGAATTTTTCCCTGAGCAGATGTTCCTGGTGCGGATAGAAGGTTGCGAGAATTTCGTCATCGAGGCCATCAACCCCGCACAGCAAGCCCGGCTGGGGAGCGAACCGACCTGGGTGGGCAAACAATTGGCTCACCTATTCCCCTCACCGTTCGGCGATGATGTGATAGACCGCTGCGCCCGCTGTACGGAGGAGGGCATGCCGGTTCGCTATGAGGCCACAGGCTGCTTCTTCGATAGGGAGGGACAGCAATGCGAGGGCCGCCAACAGGTTCTGCTGGTGCCGATCGCCAACCCGCTGGGTGAATTGACGCACCTCCTCGGCATCGTCCAGGACTCCCTCTGGGCCCCTGCACAACCGGGCCCTCAGGAGCTGGAACGGGAACTGGAGCGCCGGGTCATGGCGCGCACGAACGAGCTGATGGCTGCCAACCTGCACTTGACCTACCTGGCCACCCATGACTGTCTCACGGAGACCTATAACCGCCGACAGCTTCTCGAACTGGCCGATAACGAATTCAGGCGCGCCTCCCGCTACGAGCTAGCGCTATGCCTGATGATGCTCGACATCGACAATTTCAAGCTCATCAACGATGAGCTAGGCCACCTGGCGGGGGACCACGCGCTGAGAACCGTGGCCCAGGCGACGTTGGCGATGGTTCGCGATTGCGATCTGGTGGGTCGGTACGGCGGCGACGAGTTCATTATCGTACTGCCCGAGACGGACATCCTGGGGGCAAGAGCCATCGCCGAGCGGCTGAGCAAAACCCTCCAGGAGGCCGGCCGGCTCTCTGTCAGTATTGGCATTGCCTCCCGAGCGCATGACGACCAATCGATGGATGAACTGATTCATCGAGCCGACACCCTGCTGCTGCATGCCAAGCGCAACGGCCGCAACCGGATAGAGTGCCCCCCTGACGCCCCGCCCCTCCAGCGGAACGGGACCAGCGGCCAATTTATGCCGTTACGCTAAATTGCAAAATCGATGTTGCAGTGCACAAACAGCTCTGCTATTGTGCACTGCAACAGAGCGGGATCTCCCGTTCGATGTCTTATCAAGAACCTGGAGGTTCCTATCATGATGAATGCATTCAACTTCGATACCAAGCAGTTTGACACCAAGCAGTTCGAGTCAATGTTCTTTGCCCCGGCCCGCGCTTTTGCGGCGCTGAGCGTCGACTACACCGAAAAGCTGGTCAACGCCCAGCTGGACGCCACCAAGGCCTATACCGATACCGGCTTGGCCCAGGTGCGCAGCCTGATGAACGTCAAGGACGCCGAAGGCCTCCGTGCGTACATGGAAGGCCAGCAGCAGGTCGCCAAGGAGCTGACCGAGCGCCTGAAGGGTGACGCCGAGAAGGTCGCCTCCCTGCAGCAGGACTTCGTGCAGAAGAGCCAGAAGCTGGCCGAGACCAACGTCAAGCAGGCCCAGGAAACTGCCACCAAGGCTAGCAAGTAAAGCCGGTGGCCGGCCCCTGAGGCCGGCATGACGACAAGGCCCGCCGATCGATGATCGGCGGGCCTTTCCTGTTATGGGGATACTGTCATGAGGATATGATGCTGTCGCCTGACCGGTGACATCGTTTACTCTCGTAGGGCACGGGCGAATCACGAGGAAGTACAGATGAAAGCGTGGATTCCAGTAGCGCTGCTCGGCCTCACTCTTTCCGGCTGCCAGATGATGGAACCCGGGCCACCGCCCGAGCGGATCGAGGTCATCGACATCGGTGACGAGCGCCCACCGGCAGTCGAACGAGCTGATCCGGATCGGGTCGCCCCGGGCAGGGTCGCCCGCCAGGTCGCCTTTCCCGAGCGGGAGTATGCCAGCCTGGAACGATCGGGCTCCGCGGCGATCAGTGGCCGTCTGGCCTTGAACGGCATGCCGGGCGCGGGGGAGACCGTTGCGGTAGCACCGGTAACCACCTATTCCGCCGAGGCCGCCGAACATGCGCTGGCGGGCCGCGCCGTGGAACCAGCCGACCCCCGCGCCCGGGAATTCACCCATACGACCCGCACCGACGGCAATGGACATTTCAGCCTGCAGGGGCTACCCGCGGGCGAGTTCTATGTGATGGGGAGCGTGGTGAATCCCGGCAACGGCCAGCGACAGGCCATTATCCGGCAGGTATCGCTACGCAATGGCCAGCGGTTGGAAGTCAACCTGAGCCGATGACCTTGAGTCGAGAAACCTGGGCCGAAAAGCCTGGCCCTGTCCTACCAGCCCAGCGCCTGCTTGACGAACGGAATCGTCAGCTTGCGCTGGGCGGTGAGTGACGCTCGGTCGAGAACCGCCAACGATTCGCAGAGCTCGCCCAAGCCGCGCGGCCCGCGGTGCAGGATATAGCGGGCGACTTCGTCCGGCAGCTGCATGCCGCGAACCCGGGCGCGCAACTGCAGCGCCTGCAAGCGTTCGGTATCGTCGAGCCCCTGGAGATGGAAAGTGACGCCCCAGGTCAGGCGTGACGCCAGGTCAGGCAGCTTCACCGGTAGCTGGCGCGGCGAGACGGCAGAGGCCATGAGCAGGTGCTTACCGGCATCGCGCAACCGGTTGAAGGCATGGAAGAGCCCCTCTTCCCAGCGCTTTCGTCCCACCACCGCATCCACGTCGTCAATGGCCACCAGGTCGAGTCGCTCGACCTCCTCCAGCATCAGCGGCGGAAAGTGCCCCAGTTCCTCGAGCGGGAGATAGAGTGCACGGAGGTCCCGGCTGGATGCCGCATGGCAGGCGGCCTGTAGCAGATGGGTTCGGCCGGTGCCGGCAGCCCCCCACAGGTAGACGAAGGGCTCGCCGTTTTCGCCAAGCTGCTGGGTCAGTGTCTCCAGCAGGGTGGCGTTGGCGCCCGGCAGAAAGCTGTCGAAGGTGGCATCGTCACGCAGACTCACTCCCAGCGGCAGCTGCGCCGGTGCTCGGCTCATGAAGAATCCTCGTCGTGTCGCTTACGTAGCCCGGCATCGTACAAGCTGCTGCGCTTGTAACGATCCTTCAGTTCACGCAAGAGTACCATGATCACCGCCGCTGCCGGCAGCGCCAGCAGAACGCCGGTAAATCCGAACAGCGTCCCCCCTGCCAGCACGGCAAAGATCACGGCGACCGGATGAAGTCCGATCTTGTCACCCAGCAGCTTGGGCTGCAGCACGGTGCTTTCGATGATCTGCCCGAAGGTGAACACCCCCACGACCCCCACCAGCGCCAGCCAGCTACCGAACTGAAAGAAGGCCACGATCAGCGCCACACTGATGCCGACGATGAAGCCCAGGAAGGGCACGATACTGGCCAGGCCCGCCACCATACCGATCAAGAGGCCGAAGCGAACCCCCATCAGGGTCAGTCCGATGGCGTAGATGGCCCCAAGGGTCAGCATGACCAGCAACTGGCCTCGCAGGAAGGCCGAGAGCACCTCGTCACAGCGGGCGACCAGACGCACTGCCTCGGGCTCCCACTGGCGCGGCATCAGGTTGCGCAGGTTGTCGAGCAACCGCCCCCAGTCCAGCAGCAGGTAGAAGGTCACCACGGGAATCAGTGCCACATAGGTCACCCAGGTGACGAGGGCCATGCCCGATCGCCCGATCTGGCCCAGGAACTGGGCGAGATAACCGCCGGCATCCTGCCAGTGCTCGGCGAGGGTCTCCTGCACGTTTTCCAGATCCGCCGCGACATCCAGCCCGGTCCATCCTCGGATCTGGGGGGCCAGCACCGTTTCCACCCATTCGAAGATGCCGGGCACCAACTGGCCGAACTGCCTGATCTGCTGGACGGCCAGAGGTATAAGAACCAGCAGCGCCAGGCCCAGGATCATCGACAGCAACAGGAAGACGACACAGACCGCCAGCATCCGCGACAATCCCCATTGCTGGAACCGATTGGCCAGGGGATCGGCCAGGTACGCCAGGATCATGCCGGCGATGAACGGCATCAGCATCGCTTCCAGCTGGAACAGCAGCCACAGCATCGCGACTGCGGCAATCAGAATCCACCACTCTCTGCGCATCCCACACTCCCTGCGTTGGACGGCCACGACAATGCGGGCCGTGCGCCGTGATGCTACAATTCCCGCCCGATCTTGCCCACTGCTCGTCGATTCGCTCCGGGCAATCGACGCGCCATGCCGATGTTAGAGCGGCAGCGCTACACTAACCGCAACCGCGACTTTATACAGGACAGGCCATGACCGACTCCACTTCCGCCCAGCCGTCCAAGGCACCGCTCAGCTACAAGGATGCCGGCGTCGACATCGACGCCGGAAACGCCCTGGTCGACCGTATCAAGGGCGTTGCCAAACGTACCATGCGCCCTGAGGTGATGGGCGGGCTAGGCGGCTTCGGCGCTCTGTGCGAACTGCCGGCAGGCTATCGCGAGCCGGTGCTGGTATCCGGCACCGATGGCGTCGGCACCAAGCTGCGACTCGCCATGGATCTTGGCAAGCATGACACCATCGGCATCGATCTCGTCGCCATGTGCGTCAACGACCTGGTGGTGGCCGGCGCCGAACCGCTGTTCTTCCTCGACTACTATGCCACGGGCAAGCTGGATGTGGACATCGCCGCGGACGTGGTCACCGGTATCGGTGAAGGCTGTGAGCGATCGGGATGCGCCCTGGTGGGTGGTGAAACCGCCGAGATGCCCGGCATGTACGAAGGCAGCGACTACGACCTGGCCGGTTTCTGTGTCGGCGTGGTCGAGAAGTCCGAGATCCTGGACGGCAGCAAGGTCGCCGAAGGCGACGTGCTCCTCGGCATCGCTTCCTCGGGCCCCCACTCCAACGGCTATTCGCTGATCCGCAAGATTCTCGAGGTGAGCGGCGCCTCCCTCGATATCGCGGTGGATGGCCGGCCCCTGGGCGATGCCCTGCTCGCCCCCACCCGAATCTACGTCAAGCCGCTGCTGTCATTGATCAAGGAGAGTGGCGTGGCGGTTCATGCCCTGTCACACATCACCGGTGGCGGCCTGCTGGAGAATATCCCTCGGGTATTGCCCGAGGCCCTCGGCGCCCGTATCGACGCCGCCAGTTGGACGCGCCCCAAGGTCTTCGACTGGCTGCAGGAGCAGGGCAACGTCGACGAGCACGAGATGCACCGGGTACTGAACTGTGGCATCGGCATGGTCGTCGTGGTTCCCGCCGACCAGGCCGATCAGGCGCGCGCCCACCTCCAGGCACAGGGTGAAACGGTCTATCGCATCGGTGAGATCATCGCCCGCGCCCAGGACGAAGACTCGGTTCGGCTGGAGAACCTGAAGGCATGAGTGATCCTGGCTTTACCCACGATGCGCCACAGAGCGACACCCTGAACGATTTCACCCCCGAGCCCAGCGAGGTTCGGCGGGTGGTCGTGCTGATTTCGGGCAGTGGCAGCAACCTGCAGGCGCTGATCGATGCCCAGAGCCATGATGAACTCGGCGGCGAGATCGTGGCGGTCGTTTCCAATGTGGCGGATGCCCATGGCCTGGTTAGGGCGCGGGATGCCGGCATCGATGCGGTGGCCCTGCCCCACCGGGAGTACGACAGCCGCGAAGCCTACGACGGCGCCCTGATCAAGGTCATCGATCGCCATCAGCCCGACCTGATCGTGCTGGCCGGCTTCATGCGCATCCTGACACCCCGCTTCGTGCAGCGCTATCTGGGGCGGATGCTCAATATCCACCCTTCGCTGCTACCCGCCTACCAGGGACTGAACACCCACGCCAAGCACTTGCCGATGGCGTTGCCGAGCATGGCTGCAGCGTGCACTTCGTCACCGAGGAGCTCGACAGCGGGCCGGTGGTGATTCAGGCCGCCGTGGACATCGTCGAGGGGGAAACCGAGGCCAGCCTCCAGCAGAAGGTGCATACCCGTGAGCACCTGATCTACCCCATCGCCGTGAAGTGGTTCCTGGAAGGCCGCCTGCGCCTGGAAGGCGACGGTGCGACCCTGGACGGCACCCGCCTGCCGCCTCAGGGGCTGCGCCTCTCCCACGCCGACGCCGCCGAAGAGCTCGACGAGGAACTGGACGAGGAGTAGGCGCCGTCAGGCGCCTCGGCGGAGGCTGAAAGGTTGGTTGTCGTCGCGAATACCGGCAACACCGCCAGGAGTCCTGCGGCCTCCAGTCGTGATCTGAAGATTCCTCCGACAAGATGGCGTGGCACCGTAGGTGGAAAAAGCAGCTGTTGGCGCGCTGGTTCGGCGCTCCGACTCTCCATCGCGACTGGCGCCTCAGGTGCGCGGCAGAGTGACCCCCCTCTGCCCCATGTACTTGCCGCCCCGATCCTTGTAGGAGGTCTCGCAGATCTCATCCGACTCCAGGAACAGCATCTGGGCCACGCCCTCGTTGGCGTAGATCTTGGCCGGCAGGTTGGTGGTGTTGGAGAACTCCAGGGTCACGTGCCCCTCCCACTCCGGCTCGAGCGGCGTCACGTTGACGATGATGCCGCAGCGGGCATAGGTGGACTTGCCCAGGCAGATGGTCAGCACACTACGCGGGATACGGAAGTATTCGACGGTGCGGGCCAGGGCGAAGGAGTTGGGCGGAATGACGCAGACATCACCCTTGATATCGACGAAGCTCTTCTCATCGAAGGCCTTGGGGTCGACGATCGCGGAGTGGATATTGGTGAATACCTTGAATTCATCGGCACAGCGCACATCGTAGCCATAGCTGGACGTACCGTAGGAGATCACCCGCTGGTCGTTCACGTAGCGAACCTGGTCGGCTTCGAAGGGCTCGATCATGCCATCCCGCTCGGCCATGCGGCGGATCCAACTGTCGGCTTTGATGCTCATTGGGTCGTCCTGATGCTGTCAAATCACGAATCGGGGCCGCCATGATAGCGGCCGCTGCGTCGGGCGTCACTGTCTGCTCAATCGTCCAGGTCTATTGCAGCTATCAGCACCACTCGGGGCTGATCCGGGGCAGGCGACCCTCGCGCTACAGGACAATGGCCTAGCCCTGATCAATCATCGCTGAAGGAGATACTTGGCCCTTCGTCTGCCTGCTGCCCTTCGATCTGCTCGGCGATCTGGCGGGCCATGTCACGGAAGGTGGCAGTTACGTCACCATCCGGCTCTGCCACCACCGTCGGCCGCCCGCCGTCGACCTGCTCGCGAATCGACAGGGCCAGCGGCAGGCGACCCAGCAGACGGGTCTCGTATTCCGCCGAGATCCGCTCACCACCGCCTTCACCGAAGATCGGCTCGGCATGGCCGCACTGGGTGCATACATGCAGGCTCATGTTCTCGACGACGCCGAATACCGGCACGTTGACCTTGCGGAACATCTCGATGCCCTTGCGGGCGTCGAGCAGAGCAATGTCCTGGGGCGTGGTCACGATCACGGCGCCGTCGACGGGGACCTTCTGGGCCAGGGTCAGTTGAATGTCACCGGTGCCCGGCGGCATGTCGATGAACAGCACATCGAGATTGTCCCAGGCCGTCTGGGTCAGTAGCTGCTGGAAGGCCCCGGAAACCATGGGGCCGCGCCACACCATGGGCTCGCGGGTATCCACCATGAAGGCCATGGACATGGCCTGAAGCCCGTGGGCCTCCAGCGGCCTGAAGCGGTTCTCGCCGGCCTGTTGCGGTCGTGCACCTTCTGCCACACCGAGCATCTGGCCTGACTGGGCCCGTAGATGTCGGCGTCCAGGATGCCGGTACGGTACCCCTCGGCGGCCATGGCCAAGGCCAGGTTGACGGCGACGGTGGACTTGCCCACTCCGCCCTTGCCGGATGCCACGGCGACGATATGCTTGACCCCTTCGATCACGACTCGCTCCTTGTACTGATGGATGTCTCTCCGCTCGTGGGAAACATGGAATCACTTCGGCCAGTATAACGCGCTCTCAATCGGCCAAACGAGAAGCGGCGAGCCTGGCTCGCCGCTTTTCCGCCTTCTGATGCCTAGCGCCTGATTCAAGACTGCTCGGCTTCCTCTCCCTCGTCTTCTTCCTCGTTCTCTTCTTCGGCCTGCTCAGATTCCTCTTGCTGGGCACGCTCCGGGTCGGACGTACGAAGCTGGAGATCCTCCAATTCACTGCGCCATTCGGAGAGCTGTGCTTCCAGTCTCTGCAGCTGTTGCTGGCGACGCTCGATCTGATCATCGAGCTGGGCCAGGGCACCGCGCCCATCCTCGATCTCCTCCGTCAGAGCCTCACGCTCGGCACGCGCTTCCTCAACCTCGGACAGGGTTTGCTCGCGCAACTCCCTCGCCTCGCCGATTTCGCGTTCCACCTCGTCACGCCAGGCCTCCAGGGCTTCGATGTCGTTCTCCAGCGCGTCGATGGTGGATTCGCGCTCGGTGATCTCGGCACCCAACGTATCCAACTGCTCGTCTGCCGCAGCAATGTCCTCTTCGATCACTGCCAGCTCATTATCGGCCAGGTCACGGGCGACCTCGGCCTCCTGGCGCTCATCGACGGCAATCTGACGCAACTCCTCGGCTTCCTGGCGTGCCGCCTCGGCTCCTGGTGTGCCTCTTCGGCTTCCTGACGAGCGGCTTCGGCATCACTGCGAGCCTGGTCCACCGCCTCATGCTCGCCACGCAGTTCGACCAGCGCCTCTTCTGCCTCGGCCTTCTCGGCCTGGTAGGCTTCGATGTCGGCCTCAAGAGCGGCACGCTCCTCCTGAAGCTCACCCAGCTGCCCCTCGACCTCAGCCACTTCGGCCTCAAGGCGTGCGATCTCGCGCGGGCGGCTTCCTGCTCCTCGGCCAATGCCGCCTCGGCAGCCTGCTGCTCCTCATTGAGCTCTGCCACACGGGCTTCCAGGGCTTCGATGTCCTCTCCTGCGGCATCGCGTTCCTGCAGCTGGGACGCTAACTGTTGGCGTTCGTCCTGTATCGCCGCCAGTTGCTCCTCAAGGGCTGCACTGCGATCGCGATGATTGCCGGCGCTGTTGTGGGCAAAGATCGCCCAGATCACCGCAAGCAGCGCCACGGCCACCAGGGCCTTGACACGATTGTCCTTGTAAAGTGGGCTCTGGGTATTTTCCGACATTGGCAAGACCCTCTCTCTGGTAATAGATGCCTGGCATCGAGCGATGACAGGCGCGTACCGTCATAAATCAGCATACATAGGCATCAACGATGGTGAAAGGGAACCAGAAACGCTCAGAAGCGCTCGCCAGGCTTAAGGTACCGCCACTGGCCCGGCGGCACACGCCCCAGCGACACCCCGCCGATACGCAGGCGCTTGAGGCTCAGCACCGTCAGCCCGACACTGGAGCACATCGACTCGATCTGCCCCGACACCATCCCCTTCACAGCAAAGCGTAGATGGGTTTCGCTCTGTCGGCTGACTTTGCAGGGTGCCAGCTTCCGGCCTGGCTCGCTCTTGCCGCGGCGCAGCACATCCAACTGCTCATCGCTGAGGGTGTCGTCGACTTCGGCCACCACCTCCTGCTCGAGCCGCGCCGTATCTTCATCGAGCCGCCTCACCACACGCCGGTCCTGGGTAAAGACCAGCAAACCGGAACTGCCCTCTTCCAGCGGCAGCATCGGCTGCAAAGCGCGAAAATGCGCCTTCAGCGGATTCAGCCCGGCGGGATCGTCCTGCCAGTGCGTTCCCGGTGAGATCAGTTCCCTGACCCATTCGACCTCTTCGCTGACGGCAAGACCCGGGGGGGCGTTGGCCAGCAGGGTGACGGGGGGCATTTCCTTCGCCCTGGCACCAGGCAACAACTCGACACGCTGCTCGCCAACCTTGAACTGCGGCTCCTCGACGACGTCGCCATCGACCGTCACCCAGCCCCCGGCAATGTAGAGTTCTGCCTCCCGGCGCGAGCAGTGCAGTTGCCGCGCCAGCCGCTTGGATAGCCGTTCGGTAGCGGGTGGTGTGGATGAAGTGGTATCGGCGACGGTCATGGAATGTCTCGAATGAGAGGAATGAAGTGGAATGGATGAGGACGGCACTACTGGTGGGGAATCAGGTTTCCACCTTGCCGCGCATGGCCTTGTGCTGGCCTCGCTTCTTCTTGCTGTCCAGACGGCGCTGCTTGGCCCCCTTGCTCGGACGGGTCGCGACCCGCTTCTTCGGTGCGTACATCACGCTCTTGATCAGCGCCTTGAGTCGACCGAGAGCCTCGGCTCGGTTCCGCTCCTGGGTGCGGTGGGCCTGGGCTTGATGATCACCACCCCCTCGCGTGTAATGCGCTGGTCGTTGAGGGCCAGCAGCTTCTCCTTGAAGCCTTCAGGAAGGCTGGAAGCGCGGATGTCGAAACGCAGGTGAATCGCCGTCGCCACCTTGTTGACATTCTGCCCCCCGGCGCCCTGGGCACGCACCGCCTGCATGTCGATTTCGTGGTCAGCGATAATGACCTGACGAGAAAGTTCCAGCATGTTCTCTGCCTTGTACCACCTCACGCAGAAGCGTGGGGCAATGTGTAAATGGACCGAGCGAATACGCCCGGCGATCAGGGATCTTCCCGCGACGACTCGATCCGCCAACGGGAGTACCAGGGAATGCCCCGAACATCGATGTCCAGCTGGCGCAGCCATCCGGCCGCCACCAGGTTCGACTGGTGGACTGCCCAGTAGGCGCGTGGGTGAGGTACGAAATGGAGGCCGAATTCCTCGCTGTATACGGATTCGGCATCCCCTTCGAAATGCCGATCGAGGCTGCGCCGCAGTTCCCTGACCCGCCCAGCCTCTGCCTGGAGCGGATAGGTCCGCACCAAGCCTTCCGGTGCCATCCGCGAAAAGTCACCGGGCCCCGTCACATCCTCATGGATACCGCGCCCCAGCGCACTGGCGGTCGGCAAGAGCAAGGCCGCGGCACCTGACAGGAAGTGGCGCTGCCCCTCCACATACCACCGCCATTCGCCATAACTGTAACGCACCATGCCGCCCTCCTCCCGCGGCAGGACCAGGCTGGAATGCCGACCGTGATCGACCAGGTAGACATCCATCGGCTGGGCGATCTCCGCCGGCGCAGGCGGCATGACGCGTCCGGTACAGGCGGAAAGCAACAGGACTACCAGCAACAGACATATCCAGCGCAGTGTGACCAAGAACGAATCCATATCAACAAGCCAGCCATATCCTGTGTTTGGCCCCTTTGCCCGGGCGATGGGCGCGCACCGTGACCTCTTCCACCAGGAGCCCGATTCGGCGCAGGCGCTCGGTGAAGGCGGGATCCTGCCCGGCCGACCAGATCGCCAGCACACCATCCGGACGCAGCGCCTCCTGGGCAGCGGCGAGGCCCTGGGGTGAGTATAGCCAGTCATTTTCCTTGCGCGTCAGCCCCTCGGGACCATTGTCGACGTCGAGCATGATGGCATCGAAGCCGCCAGGTTCACGCCGGAGCAGCTCACCGACATCACCCAGGCTGACGACGGCACGCGGATCGTTCAGTGGATAGCCGGCAGCGGCGCCCAAGGGCCCCCGGTTCCAGTCGACGACGCCGGGAACCAGCTCGGCGACGACCACTTCGGCACTGTCGGGTAACGAGCGTAATGCGGCCGCCAGCGTAAACCCCATGCCGAGGCCACCGATCAACACCCGGATACCGGTGCGATCAGCGATCCGCTCGCAGGCCAGTTCGGCCAAGGCATCCTCGGAGCCGTGCAGGCGGGTATTCATCAGCTCACCGGGACTGCCGGCGATACGAATGGAGAACTCGTCATTGCGCTGCAGCAGGCGCAGCTCACTGCCCTTGCCAGGGATGCTGGCAGTACCGATCACTTCGAATTTAGCCATGATGCCTCATTGGCAAGATAGGAACGCGCAAATGCCCGCCGCCATGCAGAATACCCTACCGCGGTTCAGGGCCCGGCAGGGGGGAACCAATCATCCCGTCCCTGCTCGAAACTCGGACCGCAAGCGCATCGGCACCCGAACGGCAAGCGAGAGGAAGAAGCCATGGCAACGGCGACAACGCGACGGCGGCTACCCAAACGGTATCCGATAATCCTGGCCATTATGCTGGCCTTGGCGACGACTTGCCATTCACTCGCCAGCGAAGCCGGGTTTCAGCGGCTTGACGAGGATGCCATCCAGCGCCTCCAGAGCCAGGCCGGCGAGCTTTCCCGCCTGCATACCCTGGTCGTTGCCGAGGATCGGGAGATCGTATTCGAGCACACCTACGCCGGCCCCGGGAGTCACCAGCCGGCCAATATCAAGTCCCTCTCCAAGACGGTGCTCGCCGCGCTGGCGGGGGCAGCCATCGAGGAGGGGGTGATCGACGGCGTCGACCAGTCCATCGTGGCGCTGCTCGGCCCCCTGGTGCCCAATGGGGTCGACCCGAGAGTGGAGCAGATCACCGTCGGTCATCTGCTCTCGCTGCAGGCCGGGCTGGAACGCACTTCCGGTGCCAACTATGGCGCCTGGGTCGCCAGCGCGAACTGGGTCGCGGACGCCTGAGCCGCCCCTTCGTCGATCGGCCGGGCGGACGAATGCTCTACTCCACGGGCTCCAGCCACCTGCTCTCTGCTGCCCTGACCCAGGCCAGTGGCGACAGCACCCTGTCCCTGGCCAGGCACCTGCTGGGCAAACCGCTGAATATCACCATTCCTGACTGGCCCCGGGACCCGCAAGGCATTCACTTCGGCGGCAACGACATGCAGTTGTCGCCGCGGGCGCTGATTCAAATTGGCGAGCTCTATCGGCTCGGTGGCGTGATCGATGGAACGCGCATACTACCGGAAGGCTGGGTGGAGATGTCCTGGCAACCCCGGGGCACCTCGCCCTGGACCAACGACGGCTACGGTTATGGCTGGTTCATCACCGAGCTGGCCGGAGAAACCGCCTACTACGGTCGCGGCTTCGGGGGCCAGGCGCTATACGTGATTCCCGACAGGAAACTGACCATCGCCATCACCGCGGATCCCATGCCGCCTTCACCCGGCGGGCAGTTCCAACAACGGCTGCACGCAATAGTCGAGACCCTCTTGAAATAGAGTCAGCACTCAATCAATGGCGGGAAGGCAACAACCAGGCGAGGCATAAGACAGCAGCAGACGCCATTGCTAGAACGGCCTCGCCCTGCTACCCGACCCCGCTATCAGCGAAGGCCAAGCATCGAGAGAATGAAAAGGACAACGACGATCAGGCCGATGATATAGATAATATTGCGCATGCAGCACTCCTTGCTGGCAAGATGAAAGGGAGAAACGCACGACGAATCTGATGCCTTCGTCAGGTTCCAGTGTAGTGAAGCTGATGCATTCAGCCAGCAAGCAACCAGCGAAGTTCATACCGGTTGTCGATGTTTGTGTAGCCTAATACCTTAACATGGGTAGAAATGTAGCCTGACAGTGACGGCAGCGTAGCATGGGAGAACATGGCAGAACTCACTGCTGACGTTCGGTAACGCAAACTGAGCACAAGGACGGCAATACGCATGTCTCGAGCACGTAAAACGCGAAACGTCGTCTTCGTTGTACTCCCCCTGGCGGGACGCTTTGTCTGGCGCGTCCTGTCCGCCTTTCTGCGCAACCACGGCATCCTGCTGGCCGGCGGTGTGGGCTACAATATTCTGCTCTCCATCGTCCCCCTGTTCGCCCTGATAACGGTATTGTTGACCCAAGTCGTCCAGGAACAGATCCTGCTCGATGTTCTCAGCGTCCAGGTGCTGCACCTGGCCCCGGCCCATGCCGAGCTGCTGATGGATGCCGTACGCGCCCTGCTCGACTCCCGAGATGCCATCGGGCTGTTCGGCCTGCTGGTACTGCTGGTCTTCAGCTCCTTCGCCTTTCGCATGCTGGAAGATGCACTCGCAATCATCTTCCACGCCCCCGAGCCGAACAAGGGGCGCAGCATCTGGGTCTCGGTGCTGCTTCCCTACGCCTTCATGCTGGTCCTGGGTACCGGCCTGATGGCGCTGACCCTGCTGGCCACCCTGGCCGAAGCCATCAATGCCCTGTGGCTAGCCCTCTTTGACCGCAACATGCCTTTTGCCGGCCTCTCTGAGCCGCTGCTCAACCTGTTCAGTTTCTTCGGGGTCTTCCTTCTGTTCAGCGCCATCTACAAGGTGCTGCCGGTGGTAAAGATCGCACTGAGGCGCGCCATCGTGGGCGGGTTCGTGGCGGCACTGCTGTGGGAGGGGGTGCGGCTGATTCTGGTGTATTACTTCGTCAACCTCTCCTTCGTCAACGTCGTCTACGGCTCCCTGGCCGCGCTCATCGTGGTATTGCTGAGCCTGGAGGTGGGCGCGATCATCCTGCTGCTGGGCGCGCAGGTGATCGCCGAACTGGAGTACAACGCACGCCAAGGATTGCCGTGGCACGTTGACCCGCGCCGGCAGCCGATTACCCATCTGGACTGATGCGGCCGGCATCCTGACAGGCCAAGCCGTGATGCCCTGCTTCAATGGTGTATCTCAACGACCCATCTCACTTTCCTGTATCGATGGGTGCCGTCGGCGCCATGCTCAATGGGGGCGTTGAGTTCGATCACGGTACAAGCGCTGGAACAGGGTCCACAGACTCTTGCCCGTGACCATGCCCAGCAGGTAGATCACCACCAGGAGCAGTGCCATGGGTAGCCTGAGGCCCCAGGTCAGGAATCGGACCTCCACCATGACGATATTCTGTACGACGAGGATGAGCACCAACACCGCGATAAAGATCTTGACCGCCAGCAGCAGCTTTTCCATGCACGCTCTCCCGTCGAATGTGATCTCCTCAAGCTGAGCTTCGTTGCGCCGCCTGTCAACTGATTGTCCGCCACTGGAAGATGGAGCCACCCGTAGCTGCCCGGGCGGCTTCGTGACCTGACGCCAGGATCAACCGATGGCGAAGACCGCTCCGGCAGCGGCAATGGCTACCCCGAGACCACGCACGAGACGGCTTTCACGAGCCATCAGCAAGCCCCCGAGCAGGCGACCGGCGTAGGTAATGGCAAGCGTAGCCAGGGTGAACCCCGCCAGGTAGGCCATCATCGACACGCCGTGGGGCATCTCGTTGCCATGGGCATGGCCGTGAAACAGCATGAACAGCACGACCACTCCGGCACCGAGCACGCTGGGAACCTTGACCAGGGCGGCGATCAGGATGCCGGCAAGCAGCACCGACATGGCAATACCGAACTCGACGCCGGGCAGGGCCAGGCTGCCCCAGGCCAGGCCGGCACCGAACAACATGCCACCGGCCGCGAGCAGAGGTGCGCCAGGCGCAGCGGGCGAGACTGACGAAGGCTCCAGAGGCCGATGGCCAGCATCGCCAACAGATGGTCGAGCCCCAACAGCGGATGGCTCAGGCCGGCTGAGAAGCCGCCCTCGTGATCATGACCGGGGTGGGCTACGGCGAGGCCGGCCACCAGTAACAGTGCGGGTGCGGTGGCGAGAGCCGACCGGGTAGCGGGGGAAAGAGCTGACATCATGGTGGCATTCTCCTGAGCGATGACCTGAGCAAGGGTGAGGCAATAATGGGAAATGGGTTGTCAAACGGCAGCGGCCTGGGGACGGCGCTCCGATAGCATGCCGCGGTCGAGTATGAAGCGGATGACCGTCTCGAGGCCCACCCCGTCATAGAGATTGGTGAAGACGAAGGGGCGCTCGCCACGCATCTTCTTCGAGTCGCGCTCCATGACGTCCAGCGAGGCATGCACCTGCTCGGCGATATCGATCTTGTTGATGATCAACAGGTCGGACTTGGTGATACCAGGCCCGCCCTTGCGTGGAATCTTGTCACCGGCGGAGACGTCGATCACATAGAGGGTGAGATCGGAGAGCTCGGGGCTGAAGGTGGCCGACAGGTTGTCGCCGCCGGACTCCACCAGCACCAGCTCCAGGCCGGGGTGGCGTGCCTGCAGGTCGTCGATGGCCGCCAGGTTCATGGAGGCGTCCTCGCGGATGGCGGTATGCGGGCAGCCGCCGGTTTCCACCCCGAGGATACGATCCGCCGGCAGCGCATCGTGCTTGAGCAGGAAGTCGGCGTCCTCGCGGGTATAGATGTCATTGGTAACCACCGCGATATCGTAATAATCGCGCAGCGCCAGGCAGAGCTGCTTGAGCAGTGCCGTCTTGCCGGAGCCCACCGGGCCACCGACGCCGATGCGTAAACAGTGAGTCATGTCGTGCCTCCTTTAGAACTCGATTGTCCTGTCCTGCTAACTGCGAAACAGTCGCGAATATTGGGTTTCGTGTAGGGCGCTGGCCAACGCCAGGCCGGGCAGCACGGGGCCCAGCTCGTCATCCGACAGGGCCAGTGCCTCGTCCACCGCCGTGACCAGAACCGGTCTCAGCCGCTCCACCAGCCGCTGGGCCGAGGTATGGCCAAGCGGCAGCGCCTTGCAGGCCACCGCCAGTTGGTTCTCCAGCCAGGCCCAGGCAAAGCCGAGCAGAGCCTGGCGTACCGATACACCGCGGGCATGGGCCGTCCATGCAAACAGGGTCACGTAGCCGGCACCCGCCGGCAGCGTGGACGATCCACCGGATGAGCTTTGAGGAAGCAGATCGAGACTGCCCAGCAGTCGAGCCAGCGACGCCCCCAGCCGTGAGTCTTCCGCTGCCAACTCGGCGGTTTCACGGTTGGCGGCAAGCCACCGGTCCCACTCGGCCACCGCTTCGCCATCACCTGCCGCCCAGGCCGACTGAAGCCGCGCCAGCACCGGCAGCTCGCAACGGCTCAGGCCATCCTCCAGCACCCCCTCCAGCCACTCACCGAGACTCGCCTCGTCGCTGACCCACCCCAGCTCGAAGGCGCTCTCCAGGCCCTGGGAGAAGGCGAAGGCACCGATGGGCAGCGCGGGGCTGACCAGCTGCAGGAGCCCCAGCAGGGCCAGGTCATCGTCCCTTCCCTGCCCCGCCACGGCCCCCTGCCCTGACACGGTCGCCCGTTCAGTGGGCATGGGTGTGGCCATGAGGGTGTGAGGGGTCATGAGAATCGTGGTGGGAATGGCCGTGCTCATGAGAGTGGCCGTGAGAGTGGCCATGGCCAACGGTCTGCTGGTAGGCACCCGGCTCGGGGTCGAATGGCGCCTGGTGATGTTCGAGGGTCGCCCCCAGCCGTTCGGCCAGCTCTTCAAGCACGTGATCCTGTGGGAAGCGCACCCAGCCCTGATCCGGCCTGGCATCGTCGCTACCCAGGGCGAGCTGCACATGGCGATTGCCGAGATGGTAGGCGAGCCTTGCCAACGGCAGGCCCGCGGCGATGCGCGCGGTGACCACCGGTTCGTCGGCGGCCTCGATGCGGATCACCTCACCGCTCTCGGCACGCAGGCCTTCGCCCGAGCGCAGCACCGGACCGCGGTCGAGAAAGAGCCCGAGCTCACGGCCGCCATCGCTCTGGGCCTTGAGGCGCCCACGAATACGAAGCTCGAGCGGCAGTGTCAGGGTGTCGATGGCCTGTCTTGCCTCGATGGGTCCCAGTCGTTCGGTCAGTTTCAGCATCGTTCATTTCCTTTTTTGAGCTCAGAACCCGCAGCCTATTTACCGCGGCTAACCCGGCGACAGGTCTAGGAGCCTGCCGGACTTAACGCTGATCTACTGCGAGATCCGGTCTTTCGGCCAATTTCATGCGATCTGATTCGTTAAATAGCGGGCTATTCGCCTCATCAGATCGATAAACTTGTCTCGAAATCCGAATCTCTCGCGACGATCGGTCAAGTCCGACAGGCTCCTAGGCGGGGGCGCTGTGAATACTTCCCTGTACGCTACCGATTCCTTCCCTGGAATCGGACCCCCGCTGCGACCTGACCCCGGCGCCGCTCACTTTGGCGGTCGCAGCCCGTAGCCCGGGGCTCGGCGCTCAGAACAGGTGGTAGCGCTGGGCCAGAGGAAGCTCTGTCGCCGGCTCGCAGGTCAGAAGCTCCCCATCGCAACGCACCTCGTAGGTCTGGGGATCGACGGTCAGCTCCGGGCAGCGTCGTTGAGTTTCATATGCTGCTTGCGCACGCCGCGCACGTTGCCGCAAGCCGATAGCTCACTCTGCAGCCCCAACTGCTCCTTGATTCCGGCCTCGATGGACGCCTGGCTGACGAAGCTGAGACGCGTGGCGCTGGCGGCACGGCCCATGGCACCGAACATGTAGCGGTAGTGCACCGGCTGCGGCGTCGGGATCGAGGCATTGGGGTCGCCCATGGGGGCGGCGGCGATCATGCCGCCCTTGATGATGAGCGCCGGCTTGACGCCGAAGAAGGCCGGATCCCACAGCACCAGGTCGGCCAGCTTGCCCAGCTCGATGGAGCCCACCTCATGGGCAATGCCATGGGTGATGGCCGGGTTGATGGTGTACTTGGCGATATAGCGCTTGGCGCGGAAGTTATCGGCGCCCAGCGCCTCGTCTTCCGGCAGCAGGCCACGCTGTACCCGCATCTTGTGGGCGGTCTGCCAGGTCCGGCACACTACCTCGCCCACCCGACCCATGGCCTGGGAATCCGAGGCGATCATGGAGATCACCCCCAGGTCGTGGAGGATGTCCTCGGCAGCGATGGTCTCGCGGCGAATGCGCGAGTCGGCGAAGGCCACGTCTTCGGGAATGTTCGGGTCCAGGTGGTGACACACCATGAGCATGTCGAGGTGTTCATCAATGGTGTTAACGGTATAAGGCCGGGTCGGGTTGGTGGACGACGGCAGCACATAGTCCTTGGCACAGGCTGTGATGATATCCGGCGCATGGCCGCCCCCCGCCCCCTCGGTATGGTAGGTGTGAATGCCGCGCTCCTTGAACGCCGCCAGGGTGTCCTCGACGAAGCCCGACTCGTTCAGGGTGTCGGTATGAATCGCCACCTGGACGTCGTAGCGGTCGGCGACACTCAGGCAGTTGTCGATGGATGCCGGGGTGGTACCCCAGTCCTCGTGGAGCTTGAGGCCCATGGCGCCGGCTATCAGTTGGGCTTCCAGCGCCTCCGGCAGGCTGGCATTGCCCTTTCCGAGCAGGCCGATGTTCATGGGCATCTCGTCAACCGCCTGGAGCATCTTGCCGATGTGCCAGGGTCCGGGAGTGCAAGTGGTGGCCTTGGAGCCGGTGGCAGGGCCCGTACCGCCGCCCAGCATGGTGGTGATGCCGCTCATTAGCGCCTCTTCCACCAGTTGCGGGCAGACGAAATGGATATGGGCATCCAGGGCGCCGGCTGTCAGGATCATGCCTTCGCCGGCGATGATCTCGGTGCCGGGGCCGATGACGATCTCCACGTCGGGCTGGGTGTCGGGGTTGCCCGCCTTGCCGATGGCAGCGATACGACCACCCTTGAGTCCCACGTCGGCCTTGACGATGCCCCACCAGTCGAGGATCAGGGCGTTGGTAATCACGGTATCCATCACCGCGTCGTCATGGCGCTGGCTCTGGCCCATGCCGTCGCGAATCACCTTGCCGCCGCCGAACTTGACCTCGTCGCCGTAGTGGGTCGCATCGTCCTCTACCTCGATCCACAACTCGGTGTCGCCCAGGCGCACCCGATCGCCGGTGGTGGGGCCATACATGTCAGCATAGGCTTGCCGGCTGATCGTGTTATCAGGCTTCATGGCTTTCCTCCCTTGCCCGCCGTGTCGAGCGCACCCATCACCTCGCCGCGAAAGCCATAGACGTGACGGCGGCCGACAAAGGGAATCAATGTCACCTTCCGGGACTGGCCGGGCTCGAAGCGGATGGCTGTCCCCGCCGCCACATCGAGGCGGTGACCGCGCGCCTTGTCGCGATCGAAGGTCAACGCCGGATTGGCTTCGGCAAAGTGGTAGTGGGAGCCGATCTGGATCGGCCGGTCGCCGGTATTGGCCACCTCGACGGTGATGCGCTGGCGACCTGCACAGAGCTCGATCTCGCCGTCCTTCAGTTGATACTCACCGGGAATCATCGCGGGGCTCCTCAGACAATGGGATCATGCACGGTTACGAGTTTCGTCCCGTCGGGGAAGGTGGCTTCGACCTGGACCTCATCGACCATCTCGGCCACGCCCTCCATGACGTCATCACGGCTTAGGATCTCGCGGCCATGGCTCATCATCTCGGCGACGGTGCGACCGTCACGGGCACCCTCCATGATCTCGGCACTGATCAGGCCACCGCCTCGGGATAGTTGAGCTTGAGCCCGCGCGCTCGGCGACGTTCGGCAAGCAGGGCTGCGGTGAACAGCAGCAGCTTGTCCTTGTCTCTGGGGGTCAGTTCCATGCAATTCTCCTGGCTGAGTCAGGTAAACCAGATACGGGGGGAATGGGCACAGGAGCCACACAGCAGCGGCCTGAGACAGGCCCAGGCTTGCTGGCAGATATCCCAGGCTTCGTTACGCTCCTGCCCCAGGTAGCGCAGCAGCAGCACGCCATGACGTACCGTCACCGCCCAGCGTGGGGTCATGGCGATGGCATCCCGCAATGCTCGATGGCGCCGGCCTCGTCGTGCAGCCCTACCGCCCAGAGCGTGGCCTGGACCGTGGCGCCACCCTGCCCCCAGCGACCGGCGAAGCGCGGGTGCAGCGGGTCCAGGGGCTGACGCTCCAACCACAGCGGCTTGCCATCCCGCGTCAGGCGAAATCGCTGGTCGATGCGGCCGGAGACATAGGCAGATCGCTTGCCGGACGCCCCAGTGCCAGCACTTCCCAGCCCAGGCAGCGCGCCGAGCCGGCCAGGTCGATATGCGTCGCTTGCTCACCCATCGACCGTCAAAGGCGATGGTCTCCTGGGGTAGCCACTCGAGTACGCCGCCATCTTCCACTTCGAGATGGGTCTGCTGACGCCAGGACACGCCATGGCTGTCGGCCTTGTAGAGCTTGTTGGCCGCCGGCGTGGTCAGGAGCGCATGGGCGTCCGTCCCCACCCGGGCCGATATCGAGAGCCTGTCGCCGCTGACCAGCCCACCCGGCGGGTGCAACAGGTAGACGTGGCAGGGGCCCGTCCGCCGTTCGGGATAAAACGGCCGCTGTACCCGTAGCGGCCCCTGGTGGCGCGCATGCACCATCCGCGTGACCCCCTCTCGCGCTTCGAAAGCCAGCGCCAGCGAAGCCGCCCAGCATCTTTCGCTATCGAAACAGTGCCCTGAAAGAGACATTCATGCACCAATAAAGGATGATAGTGACTAAGAGCAGGCAAAATTAAGACCAAGGAAAGCGAAATAATAAAAAGTCTTTTGGAATCAACGATCTAAAAATCCATGGAGAACATCCAGAAATATTTTGCCGCATCAATCTGGTGCATAACTCAAGGCTTTGCCCATATGTAGTGCAAAGATGAGTTGGCTCGAACAGGATCAGCTGTTCTTGCACTGAAAAAACACATGCCCCTTGTGAAGTTCAGCATGGTAAACAACAATGTCTTCTCTATTATCATCGGTGGAGTGAAAATCCAGCAGGTATTCGGCAAGAGGAACCTCAATGACTCTACGGACGGCACGGCGTAAGGCACGTGCACCAAACTGGCGATCGAAACCTGTTGATGAGACATAATCGATAACTTCATCACTCACAGTCAATCGACACTGGTGCTTAAGCAGCCTTCGATTAAGTCGCTGAACCTCAAGCTTGACAAGGTCACCAACCAACTCCATCTCGATCCAATTGAAAATTGTGATGTTATCAATCCTGTTAACAAACTCAGGTGAGAATGACTTCAACAATTTTTCCTGAACGATATCTTCGACTTGTTTATGCCTTCCCTTGGCAGATCGTGGAAACAGGCGACGAATGAAACCATTTTGACGCTGCTCGTAACGTTGAATATCACGAGCGCCCAAATTACTGGTCATGAAAATCAGTGTATTACGAAAACTATAGGTTCTTTCACCAGAAGCAACAGTAAGCATTCCGTTGTCAAAAACATTTAGAAGGGCCTGCAACACCTCAGGGCTCGCCTTCTCTAACTCATCGAACAAGACGATACCGGGACGTCCCGGACTACCTTCCATTTTATCTTGGTCAAATAACGTATTACCTTCCTTGGCTCCAACATAACCGGGAGGAGCACCGGTAATGGCAGCAGAGTAGTGTTCCTGAGAGAGAGTATTCATATCCACCCTGCAGAATGCATCCGCATCACCGTGCAGGGAACGCGCCAATGATCTAACGACTTCGGTCTTGCCGACACCAGTAGGACCAAGAAAAAGAGCGGTGAATAGCGGGCGCCGGGGATCGGTAATATCCGCACGAACCACCTTGAGTATATCATGGACGGACTCGATCGCCTTTTCCTGGCCTAGAATATCTTTCTTCAATGCATCCAGGACAACATCAACATCAAACTTGAAACGACTTTCCAGCCTTGACTTGTGTGCTAGGTGTGACTGGAGCACATCATGCTCTGGAGAATTCTCCGAATCCAAGGCAGCCTTATCCATTCGCTGCCTGTCCGTATTATCCAGCATGTCGTTTATAAAAGGCATTAGCTGACCTCCCTACCACCCACAAAGCAGAATCGGAAAAATTGAAATAGAGGGTAACCGGCCCTGCCAACTGACAGCAGGGCCATTGAGATAGCTTACCTATCAAGCCTCCTTTTCTTTTCCATCATAAGGCAAGCTACCAACCGGGCATTGCGCCACACCTGAGGTTGTACGTGTAATGGCTTCTACTTCCTCTCTAGCCTTCTCTGCATCATTAACCCATGTCTTGTAAAATTCAAACGGGCATTCGGCTAATCCCTTGTCTCCATCGCCAGATGCGTGCATGCCGGAATAGCCACGATGCAGAATCTTGAACAAATGATTCTGTGATTGATCATTCTGTCGAGCGTCACGGATTTGAGACACTGACAGCTGTGCATACTGAATGCCCATTTCTTCTTCGCCACACTCGCCCAGAGTACGACCATCAAATCCAATGATGGAAGAATGACCAAAATAACTGTATACACCGTCAAAGCCAGCAGCATTGGCTACAGCAACATAGGAGTTATTAGCCCATGCCATCGCTTTTGCCATCATGATTTGCTGCTCTTTTGCTGGATACATGTATCCCTGGCACCTGACGATCAGCTCTGCTCCTTTCATAGCACAATCACGCCAGATTTCCGGATAGTTGCCGTCATCACAGATAATCAAACTAATTTTCAGCCCCTTAGGACCTTCAGATACATAAGTGGTGTTGCCAGGGTACCACCCTTCGATGGGACACCAAGGAATCACTTTGCGATATTTCTGGACAATTTCACCTTTGTTATTTATCAAGAGGAGCGTATTGTATGGATTCTTCTTGGGATGCTCTTCGTGCCGCTCACCGGTAATTGAAAAGACTCCCCAGGTATTCGCTTTCCGGCACGCCTTTGAAAAGATCTCAGTCTCTTCACCGGGGACGACGGAAGCTGTTTCCATCATTTCCTGTGGATCGTACATGATCCCTTGCAAGCTGTATTCTGGAAAGATGACCAAGTCCATTCCTGGTAGGCCTTTCTTCATACCAACAATCATGTCCGCAATGTTCTGTGCATTATCAAGAACTTCTGATTTGGTATGGAGCCGAGGCATCTTGTAGTTAACAACTGCCACGCCAACCGTATCATTGCTGCTGGAAATATCACCGTGTCGCATATCCTGACTCCTTAACATCTATTTATCATGATTCGGACAAGGGAAGTCCGAAGTTAAATGGCGGATCGAATGCCTTCCGCCTAGAAGGTGAGGTACTCGTCAACGATTTGGTCGGTGAGCTCCTCCCCTGTTCCTGAAACAGCAATACGCCCTTTATTAAGCACAAGAAAGTTGTCGGAAACGCGGCGCGCAAATGGAATATTCTGGTCAACGAGAACAATAGTAATCCCCATTTCACGATTCAATTTTACAAGCACGTCCTCTATTTCCCGAACAATATTTGGCTGTATGCCTTCAGTTGGCTCATCAAGAAGAAGGATCTTTGGCTCCATCGCCAATGCCCTACCAATTGCCAACTGCTGCTGCTGTCCACCAGACAGATCGCCGCCACGCCGGTTCAAGAACTCTTTCAATATCGGGAACATGTCCAGAATATATTCCGGAAAATCACGCTTTCCATCCTTTCTGGCATACGTACCCATGACGATATTTTCACGCACTGTGAAGCGCGGAATCACCTCTCGCCCTTGTGGAATATAGCCAATGCCCTCCTTGCTACGTTGGTGCGTAGCCATACTTCCAAGATCATTACCCATGAATGTTAATGATCCAGTAATTCGGTCGGTTAGACCCATGATGGTTCGCAAGAGTGTAGTTTTACCCACACCATTCCGTCCCAACACACTAACGAAGCTGCCTTGTTTGATAGTAAAGTTCAGCCCTTGTATTACCGGACTCTTACCATAAAATGAAAAAAGATCTTTTGCCTCAAGCATGATCATCGTCTCCAGCTAAATAAGCCTCCCTCACCGCCGGGTTATTTTCGATTTCTTGTATGCTGCCTTCGGCTAACAGTTTACCCATGTCCATAACGGTTACAGTTTCAGCAATTTCACGAACAAACCCCATGTCATGCTCAACCACGATCATGGTGTGACTACCTTTGAGCGCATTGAAGATTTCTGCTGTTTTCATGGTCTCCTGAATAGTCATACCAGCAGTAGGCTCATCGAAAAGTATCAACTTGCTATCTTGAATCAATAGCATTGCAATTTCCAACCACTGGGTTTGGCCATGGGAAAGGTTGGCAGCAACGGTATTGAGCTCATCACCCAAATCGATAATATCTAAAACCTCAGCCATGCGGCCGCTCATATTAGAGCGAAAGACGCGCAAGGAATCTAAAACCTTGGGCTTTTGTGATCGAGCAACCTCAAGATTCTCACAAACCGTTAGCTCCTTGAACACCGATGGAGTCTGGAACTTCCTGCCTACTCCAGCACGAGCACGTTTGAACTCCAGCATAGAAGTTATATTATTACCTGAGAATATCACCTCCCCGCTAGTAGCTTTCGTTTTCCCACAAATGAGATCCAGCGTAGTCGATTTACCTGCTCCATTCGGCCCGAGAAGACAGCGTAACTCTCCAAACTCGAGATTCATGCTTAGCCCATCAACAGCACGAAGACCGCCAAAACTAACCGAAAGATCTTTAATCTCTAAATGTGCCATATTACCGCTCCTTCTTGGAGTCGCTTTGCATTGGCAAACCTGTATTAGCTTCTATTGCCTGGCTGTGACCTTTGCCATCTGAAGTCATGCTTTTAAACTTACCAATACTTGCACTCAAGAGACCATAAATCCCGTTAGGCATAAACAGAACCACGAGAATAAACACGACGCCGAGGAAAAGCATCCAGCCTTCAACAAATATCTCTGAAAGTCTTCCTTGCAATGCATTTACAATGATTCCACCAAGTGCAGCGGCTACAAGTGAGTTTCGTCCACCGACAGCACACCAGATCACAATGGCAAGACTAAAGGAAACGCTCATGTAGCTCGGAGATGCAAACTGAAGCACCAAGGCGTACAGCATACCTGCCCAACTGGCAATCGCAGCAGATGTACTGAAAGCCATAATTTCATAACTAGCTACATTATATCCAAAGAAACGAACTCTATCTGGATTTTCCTTTATTGCACGTAGAATCAACCCGACCTTGCTTCGCACGAGCGCTACAGTAAGGGCCATTATGATAATCAAACACCCAGCAACAAAATAGTAGAAATCAGTGCTATAGCTATTTGCCGTCCAGTTGAACAACTCCAAGGGTGCCAGGCCTGTAAGACCATTCTCCCCCCCTGTATACATTTGATACTCAACAAACACCAACTGGAAAGCCACAAGAAAGGACAAGGTAATGATGGCTACAAATACACCCGTAATTCTTCCCCTGAACATGAAGACCCCAATGATACTTGCAACTATCGCAGGCAACAATATTACCGAAAGCAGTGTCAGGGTAACTGAGTGAAATGGTTGCCAGAACCATGGCAAAGCTTCAAGGTTCGTCCAGCCCATGAAGTCGGGCATGCCTCCCGGCATATTTTCACTGGCCTTGAGCTTTAAGTGCGCGGCCATAATATAAGAGCCAAGGGCAAATGATCCGGCTTGGCCAAGGTTCAATATCCCGGCATAGCCCCAGGATAAAGCTAAAGCCATGGCCGCCAAGCCTAGAGTCAAATATCGTGCATAAGTGTTTAGCTGAAAACCATCGAAAGATGCGTACATCGGCATTACAAGCAGCACAAACACTGCAAATAAAACATACCCGACAACGTCATAACGAAAATTAAGATTCATGACATCCCCTCCTTAGCGCCGCACTTTATCTGGGAACAACCCTTGAGGGCGAAATCTTATAATAATGATAATTGCCATTAGTACCGCGACACGCCCTATAGTGTCATTAAAAAGGAATGAAAATAGCGCCGTAGCCTCACCGACAAGCCCTGAAGCCACCACTGTTCCCAATAAACTGCCCACGCCACCTAAAATAACAACAAGGAAGGCGTCTACTACAAGGTGTGTACCCATACCGGGAGTTACGCTGATCAAAGGTGTTACTAGAGCACCTGCCATGCCAGCCAAACCTGCACCGAACGCAAAGGTTACCGCGTAAACATTTTCAGATCGTATTCCATAACATTCAGATATTTCTTTATTTTGTATTACAGCACGAAGTTTCATCCCAAACTCTGTGCGACGCATCAAATACCAAGTACCAAATACAACCATTAACGAAAACACGATCAAGAAAAGGCGGTAAATGGATAAGATCGCGCCTGCAATCTCAACATTACCATCCAAGATTGCAGGCCCTTCTACATATCGTGATGTAGACCCCAGGAACAATCTCACCAGCTGTTCAATGACAATTCCAATACCCCAGGTAGCAAGTATGGTATCAAGAGGACGATGGTACAGCCAGCGTACCACTCCACGCTCTATCGCAAGCCCCATTAATCCAACAACAAGAAATACCAGTGGTAACGAAAACAGAATATTTAGCCCCAGTGATGTTTGAAGATACCAAGCAGTATAAGCACCGATCATTACAAATTCGCCGTGCGCAAGGTTAATGACACCCATTGTCCCATAGATGATTGCCAATCCAAGTGCTATTAGAAGCAAAATCGAAGCTATGCTTAAGCCAGCAAAGAACTGATTTAAAGCAAAATCCATAACTTGCCACTCCTGAAGGTAGGAAATGCCCGACGCAGAAACGATGCGGCAGCGCCGGGCAATACCAAGTCAAATTAAGTACGGACAAGACCCTCAGCTGTGCACATTTGATCCTCATAAGCCCAATATGGATCTGGCGCCATGCGTCGCGCAGACTGCTGTACGACTTCTGCTTGACCATCTGCTTGCCATCTGGCGATTTTCGGCCAAAGGTAAGTGTGCAAATTGGGATCAATTTCAATCTCACCTTGCGGTGCAAGCATACGAAGACCAACAGCCGCATCTCGAATATTCAATGGGGTAATATCACTAGGAGCGAGTTGCTCAACAGCTGCTTTAAATTGATATACCTGGAAATACGCTGCCTCATTGACAAAGTGGGTTACTTCATCTTGCCCAAAGCGATTCAAGTACGCTTCTACGAACCGATGGTTAGCTGCGGACTCATGCCCCATGAAATAGGGTGCCGAAGAGAAGTGACCTGCTGCTGCAGCTCCGCCCATTGCCTTAACTTCAATCTCAGAGCGGGTAAGGCTAGCAACAGGCATTGTCTCCGGGTCAAAACCGGCAGCATGCATTTGGCGTTGGAAAGCGACATCTGAGTCACCTACCAATGTGCAGAAAATAACATCAGGCTTCATATCACGAATTCTGTTTATCACAGAACCAAAATCTGAATGCCCCATTGGCACATACTCTTCATGTACCGCTTCGCCACCTATATCATCCAGGATCATTTTGCAGACATTATTTTCCTCTCGGGGATACACATAGTTATTCCCGATCAAATAGAAACGACCACCAAAATTTTCCTTTAGCCAAGGTACGAAATCTTGCTGCTGCTGGTTAGGCACCGCACCACCATACATTACGTTGCGTGAGCACTCTCTGCCTTCATACAAAGTGGGGTACCAGAAAAGGTTGTCATGCTGCTCAACCACAGGTAGTACGGCCTGCCTTGAGGCAGATGTATAAGCACCAAATACGCTTACGCAATTATCGCGCAAAACTTGCCGGCGAATTCTATCTGCAAATGTTGCCGGATCTGATGCGGGATCTTCTATTACCGGCTTAAGCATTCTTCCATGGATTCCCCCTTCGGCATTGATCTCTTCAATTGCCATAAGACAAGCATTCTGCAAAGTGCTCTCCACTACGGCCACTGGCCCCGTAAGCGAAAACAAGACACCTACTGGTATTTCATTGTTAGAGGCCCATGCATTACCGCTCTTGGTCCATATTCCTGGAAACCCTGTTGCCCCAAGGACGCCCGTTGCAGCCACACCTTTTAAAAAATCTCTACGTTTCATGATTGCTCTCCTATTCTTGTCTTTATGCTTTATACGGCTAATACTCAACGCACCATTCAGGCACAAAAAAACCTCTTGGCAAGCACTAACACTGCTATCCCAAGAGGCTTCTCTGCCACTTTCCCCAGATACATCATCGTTGATGCACTGGATTTTGCCTTTTTCAGGCATCCCGCTAGATCAGGTCGTCACGGCAAAATTTTGGTTCTATATGCCGACACTCCTTCCTGAGCAAACCATTACAGCATGCAGCAAATCACTCAAAGTTTATCCATCAATATGTCGGAAAAAACAGAAGACATATTGACAATTCAAAATACAGGCCAGAGCTTCACTCAACGCCGTCGTCAAGAAACTTATGCTCTCCCCATGCATCTTTTATTCCTTTGGAACTTATATTTCCCAGTATGCTGTCTGCATTAATTATTGCTTGGGCAATTTCAACGGTTGATGTCCTCTTTGACATCGCCTGGCTACGTATCATTGCATATGATTCATCTTCTGATATGTCATGCAGACGCATAATTATGAATTTAGCCTGGGTGACAATCTGTGAATTCTTAACCTTATCTTTCAGTTTGTTGATTTCTTTTTCTGAGCGTTGAAAATCCTTCCATATTCTTCTCGCCAGCACCATGTTGCTTAGCACCCCTGTCGGTCGTAACGGTTTTGTTAATACCGCATCTACACGCATGTCCAACAAGGCGTTAAGCACAGAGGGGTTTTCGTAGCTAACGACTCCTATTAACGTTGGCCGTCTCTCACACTCTTTCCCTAGCAGCTCCAACAACATTGCTGCTGGGCTTTCCGTCACCTCAACGAAGAGTATGTCGACATGTTCAGGCAAGGCATGAGGCACAGGCCATTGCGCTTCCACTTGACAACCAATACGCCTTATTTGCTCAATTAATTGCTCTGCATGTGCATCTTGCGGGTGCAGAACCATTGTGCGCAAAGTTCGGATTGATTTTATTATATTTCCGGTTGTCATGTTTTCCACAGGCTACCTCTCAGGTGCACCGATTTCTGGAGGGATGAGCCATTTCCGCACTCCAGTCATGCAAAGCCGGAACCACAAGGTACGGATCAGGCTTTACCGAATAGGGTGTCTCCCTCTCCACTACATATTGCCCTTCCTGGTTCACGCGTGCTATCCGAGAATATAAATATGTATGGTTATTATCTGGATCTATCTTAATTCTTCCCTGTGGAGCTTCAAACTCCGCTCCGCCAAGTGCTATTCGTAGTCGATCAGGATCCTGGCAGCCTGTAGATCTTAGTGCATTGGCCAGTAAATGCACCTGAAAATATGCTGACTCCACACAGCTTGTCACATGAGCACTCACGCCAAATCGATTACGAAATCGCTCCACAAAAGCCCGACTGGATTGAGAATTCAAATTTTGAAAATATGGCGCTGCCGTAATATGTCCAGCTGCGGCTTGAGCCCCATTTCTGCTACTTCGGCTTCACTGGTGGTGAGACTGCCGATAGGCGCTTGGCCACCATGAGCTTTATATGCTTTATAAAATCGAACCGTTGCATCTCCCACAACAGTCGAAAATATAACATCCGGATTTGCTTCATCTATCTCCTGGATTATTTTATCAAAATCTTCGTAGCTAGCCAAAAGAGGTGCATACCTTTCGCCTACCACTTCGCCACCGGCTTGGCGCAGGATATTTCTCATGACCCGGTTCGACTCCCGGGGATAAATATAGTCAGAGCCGACAAAAAAGAATCTATTCCCGAAATTTTCCATCAAGTACCTGGCTAGAGGAACGCTATTCTGATTCGGCGCAGCACCACCATATATTACGTTAGCGGAATATTCAAAACCTTCATATAAGGTAGGGTAGAAAAAAAGAGCATTTTGTCGCTCGACTACAGGAAGCACTTCTTTCCGTGACGATGAAGTGTAGCAACCAATGATGAGCCTGACTCCATCTTCACAGATGAGGCGTTCAGCCAGCTCACCATATCGCTTGTCTTGTGAACCAGGGTCATACATGATTGGTTCGATTTCTACGCCATTAATGCCTCCTGCATTATTCACCTCGTCAATTGCTAACAGCACACCCTGTTGCTGAGCTTTCTCGATAATTGCCAAGGTGCCTGTTGTGGAGAACAGCACGCCTAATTTGCAAGGCTGGCAGATATGGTTGCTGCTTGACATTTTCGTTATCACTCCAAAAAAAAAGCTCCCCGGTAACCGGCTATAAAGCCAGTTTCAACGGGGAGCTGTGCTGCTCCTTGGAGGGCACCCCATCATTGGGAAACCCTTACCTCCTAGATTTGACGATAAAGCCCAGCTTGTCAAGCATGAATGTAACACTGACCTATTGAATGTCTCCCATCAGGTTTAGTCAACACTGCTCCTCCGGCATTACACCGAAGGTATTGCCAAGAATATTAATTTACACAGTCAGATGCTCCTTGATCAGCCCATCCGTCAGATCGTTAATTCCCCCCTCGGCCACCGGCCGGCCGCGGTTCATTATCACGAAGCGGTCTGCGTATTTGCGGGCGAAGGGCAGCTTCTGCTCCACCAGCAGCACCGTGAGGCCATCCTCGTCGATCAGCTTGCGGATCACCCCGCCGATCTGGGCAACGATATTGGGCTGGATCCCCTCCCCCGGCTCGTCGAGGATCAAAAGTCGCGGCTCGATCACCAGCGCCCGTCCGATCGCCAGCTGCTGCTGCTGCCCCCCGGAGAGGTCCCCTCCGCGGCGGTGCTTCATCTCGGCAAGTACCGGAAACAGTTCGAATACCCGCTCCGGAATGCTGTGCTTGCCGTCCCGTCGGGCCGCCAGCCCGGTACGCAGGTTCTCCTCCACCGTCATCAGGGGAAATATCTGCCGGCCCTGGGGCACGTAGCCGATACCCATCCGGGAGCGATCTTCCACACGCTTCCTGGTCAGCTCCGTCTCGCTGTCGAAGCGGATGCTGCCACCGGCAACGGCCACTTCGCCCATGATCGCCTTCAACAGCGTGGTCTTGCCGACGCCGTTGCGGCCCATCACGCAGGTGCACTGGCCGGCAGGTACGTCCAGATCGAGATCCCACAGGGTATGGCTCTCGCCGTAGTACTGGTTTAGCTTTTCGACGCGCAACATCAGGCCACCTCCTCTTCGGCGTCGGACCCCAGATAGACCTCGACCACTTTCGGATCGTTGGACACCCGGTCCATGCTGCCCTCGGCCAATACGCTGCCCTGGTGCAACACCGTCACCTTGCGTGCGATGGAGCGCACGAAGCCCATGTCATGCTCCACGACCACCACCGACTGTTTCCCGGCCAGGCCGGTGAGCAGCTCGGCGGTACGCTCCATCTCCTGCTCGGTCATGCCGGCCACGGGCTCGTCGACGAGCAGCAGGCGCGGGCGCTGCATCAGCAGCATGCCGATCTCCAGCCACTGCTTCTGGCCGTGGGAGAGAATGCCCGCCGGCCGCAGTCGCAGCTCGGCAAGCCCGATGGTTTCCAGCACCTCCTCGATGCGCTCGCGAATGACCGGCGTCATGCGCGCCGTCAGGGTCGGCAGGATGCGCTTGTCCGCCGCCATGGCCAGCTCCAGGTTCTCGAATACCGTCAATGCCTCGAAGACGGTCGGCTTCTGGAACTTGCGACCGATACCCAGGCTGGCGATCTCCGGCTCGTTCATGGTCAGGAGATCATGGCGGCTGCCGAACCAAACCTTGCCGGCATCGGGGCGCGTCTTGCCGGTAATGATGTCCATCATGGTGGTCTTGCCGGCCCCGTTGGGGCCGATGATGCAGCGCAGCTCGCCATCGTCGATGGTCAGGTTCAGGTCGTTGATGGCCTTGAACCCATCGAAGCTGACCGACACGTCCTCGAGGTAGAGGATGGGACCGTGACGCACATCCACGGGTGATTCCGCCGGGACCAGGAAGTCGAAGACACGATCCCGGTCGGCCAGTGATCTGAGAAAGCTCATGCCGATACCTCCTTGCCGGCGGAAGTGGCTGCGCCGTCATCCTCATCGCGGCGCTTCCGGCGGAAACGATAGGCCAGAATGCCCGCCACCCCCTTGGGCAGGAAGACAGTGACCAGCACGAACATCGCCCCCAGGGCGAACAGCCAGGCATCCGGCATCACCCCGGTGAAGACCGTCTTGGCGTAGTTGACCAGAATGGCGCCGATCACCGCGCCGTAGAGCGTGGCACGACCGCCCAGCGCCACCCAGAGCACGATCTCGATGGAGAAGATCGGCGAGAATTCGCTGGGGTTGATGATGCCCACCTGGGGCACGTAGAGCGCCCCGGCCAGCCCGGCCAGCATCGCCGAGACCACGAAAACGAACAGCTGGAAGCGCTCGACCCGGTAGCCGATGAAACGCGTGCGGGCCTCGGCGTCACGGGTCGCCACGCACACCCGGCCCAGCTTGCTGCCGACGATGGCACGGCAAAGGATGTAGCCAAGCCCCAGTGCCACCCCCGTGGCGATAAACAGCCCCAGCCGGGTGGCATCGCTTCTCAGGTTGTAGCCCAGGATGTCACGGAAGTCGGTCAGGCCGTTGTTACCGCCGAAGCCCATCTCGTTGCGGAAGAAGGCCAGCATCAGGGCGAAGGTCAGCGCCTGGGTGATGATCGACAGATAGACCCCGGTGACCCGCGAACGGAATGCCAGGAAGCCGAACACCAGGGCCAGCAGACCCGGTGCCAGCAGCACCATGATGAAGGCGAACCAGGCCATGTCGAAGCCGGTCCAGTACCAGGGCAGGCTGTCCCAGTTGAGGAACACCATGAAGTCCGGGAGCTCGGGGTGGCCGTAGACGCCACGGTCGCCGATCTGGCGCATCAGGTACATGCCCATGGCATAGCCGCCCAGGGCGAAGAAGGCACCGTGCCCCAGGCTGAGAATGCCGAGATAGCCCCACACCAGGTCCACCGCGACGGCGAGCAGCGCATAGCTGAGATACTTGCCGAACAGGTTGACGGTATAGGCGTTGACATACAGCGGATGCCCCTGGGGGACTGCCACGTGAAGGATCGTCACCAGGACCAGCGCGGCAAGCAGTACGCCGAGAAACAGCTGTGTCGAACGCTCGGTAAAGGGTCTTCCAAGCCAATGCATGCGTTAGCCCTCCGCCGCCCGGCCCTTCTGCGGAAAGAGTCCGCGGGGCCGCTTCTGGATGAATAGGATGATGAAGACGAGCACGATGATCTTGGCCAGCACGGCCCCCGCCCAGGCTCGAGAATCTGGTTGATCACGCCCAGCGACAGTCCCGCCACCAGGGTGCCCCAGAGATTGCCCACCCCGCCGAACACCACCACCATGAACGAATCGATGATGTAGTTCTGGCCCAGGTTGGGGCCGACATTGGTGAGCTGAGAGAGAGCGACCCCGGCCAGTCCGGCGACACCGGAGCCCAGGGCAAAGGTCATGATATCGACCCGGGTCGCGCGGATGCCCATGGAGCGAGCCATGGCGCGATTCTGGGTCACTGCACGCACCTCCAGACCAAGCCGGGTGCGGCGCATAATCAGCATCAAGGCGGCGAATACCACCAGGGTGAAGCCCAGCACATACATGCGGTTCAGGGTCAGCGACAGGGCATCGTTGACGATCAGGGAACCGCTCATCCACTCCGGGGTGACCACGGTTCGGTTCTGGGGCGAGATGGCCGTGCGCACCAGTTGCTGGAGAATCAGGCTGATACCGAAGGTAGCCAGCAGTGTTTCCAGCGGTCGCCCCTTGAGGAACTGGATCACGCCCCGCTCGATGGCGATGCCGGCCAGGGCGGCGACCAGGAAGCCGGCGGGAATCGAAAGGATCAGCGCCAGCCCTGGCTGGCCCGGCAACAGCTGCTGCATCGCCCAGGTGGTATAAGCGCCCAGCATGATCAACTCGCCATGGGCCATGTTGATCACACCCATCACACCGAAGGTGATGGCCAGGCCGATGGCAGCGAGCACCAGCACCGAGCCCAGCTCAGGCCGAAGTAGAGGGTCTCCAGCCCACGGTTGATGCGCAGGTTCTGCTCGATACTGTTCAGTGCCGCCTGGGCGGCGTCGGCGACCACCGGGTCATCACCCATTACCGCGCGAGCCAGGGCCACACGGACCCGGGGGTGCAGACTGCCCTCCAGGTCGGCAACGGCATCGACCTCGCCCTGCTCCAGACGATGGATCGCCAGCGCCTGGACCAGCCTGGCACGCACCCGGCGATCCACCTCGTGCTCGATGACACCGGCCAAGGGTTCCGCCAGGTCGGCATCGACCTCGCCGAGCAATCGTTCCGCCGAGGCGCGACGCAGGGTCAGGTCGGCCGAGTAGAGATCGACCACGGCGATGGCGCTGCGCAACTGGTTGCGCAGCGCATTGTTGATGCCGATGCGGTCGAGGTCACGGCGTGACATCTCGCCGAGGGCCTCACCGGACAGGGCGTCCTCCACCGGCCATTCACGCCCACGGTTATCGAGCACCACCACGAAGCGACCCTCGTCGGTGCGCTGCAGACGGCCGTCGAGGAGTGCCGACAGCCAGTCACGAGCCCGGGGGTCATCGCTCTGGACGATGGCGTCGATGGCCTCGCCCTTGGCCGGATAGGCGTCGACGTCAAGCGCTTCGAGCAGCTCGAGGGCCGCGGCGTCATCGCCGCCGACGTGAGTCTCTGCTTGCGCAGCGCCAGCCGTGAGACACAAGAAAGAGAGCAGGATCAGCAGCGCCAGGCAGCGAGATGACCGGCCGGCAGCAGTGTCGGCAAGCGCCCTGACCGCCACTGGCCAGGACAACGGGAAATTCCGCATCGCAGGCTTCCTTTGAATAGAGACAAGATGGCGTGCATCCTCACCGCCCGACCGGGCGGCGAGGAAAAGGATCGACTCGGCTTATTCGGCCAAGGCAGCCTCGGCTTCTTCGGCCGCAGTGCTGCCGCCGCAGGAACCGGTGGCGACGTTGAAGTTGCCGCAGCGCATCGGTGCACGCCAGTCCGCGATCAGGTCACGTGACCCGGGCAGGTAGTCGGACCAGGCGTCGCCGGCCACGGTGGAGGGCGTCTGCCAGACGATGTCGAACTGGCCGTTGTCCTGAATCTCGCCAATCAGCACCGGCTTGGTGATGTGGTGGTTGGGCATCATTGCCGCGTAGCCGCCGGTGAGGTTGGGTACGGTCACGCCGATGATGGCGTCCTTGATGGCGTCGACGTCGGTGGTGCCGGCCTTGCGCACCGCCTCGGCCCACATGTTGAAGCCGATGTAGTGGGCCTCCATGGGGTCGTTGGTCACCGCCTCCTCGTCGCCGGTGTAGTCGATCCAGGCGTCGATGAAGTCATAGTTGATGTCGGTATCGACGCTCATGAAGTAGTTCCATGCCGCCAGGTGACCAACCAGCGGTCCGGTATTGATCCCGGTCAGCTCCTGTTCACCCACCGAGAAAGCGAGGACCGGTATATCCGCGGCGTCAACGCCCTGGTTGGCCAGTTCAGTGTAGAAGGGGACGTTGGCATCGCCGTTGATGGTCGAGACCACTGCCGTCTTCTTGCCCTCGCTACCGAAGCGACGGATATCCGAGACGATGTTCTGCCAGTCGGAGTGACCGAAGGGGGTGTAGTTGACCATGATGTCCTCGTCGGCCACACCGAATTCATCCTTGAGGTAGGCCTCGAGAATACGGTTGGTGGTGCGTGGGAAGACATAGTCGGTCCCGGCCAGCACCCAGCGCTCCACGCCGACCTCGTCATGCAGGTAGTTGACGGCGGGAATCGACTGCTGGTTGGGCGCCGCCCCGGTGTAGAAGACGTTCTCGGAGGACTCTTCGCCCTCATACTGCACCGGATAGAACAGCAGGCCGTTGAGCTCCTCGAAGACCGGCAGCACCGCCTTGCGCGAGACCGAGGTCCAGTTGCCGAAGACAACGTCAACCTCGTGCTGGGCCAGCAGCTCGCGAGCGCGCTCGGCGAACAGCGGCCAGTTGGAGGCAGGATCGACCACTACTGCCTCGAGCTGGCGACCCAGCAGGCCACCCTGCTCGTTCTGCTGCTCGATCAGCATTTCCACGGTGTCCTTGAGCACCGTCTCGCTGATGGCCATGGTGCCGGAGAGGGAGTGGAGTATGCCCACCTTGATCGGATCCTCCGCCAGCGCCTGAGCGCTGATACCGAAGCCGGCAGTGGTGACCAGTGCAGCGGCCGCCAGCTTCGAGGGACGAAGATAAGAACGGAGAGAGGGACGGGACAGAGCCTTGCGTCGGGATGCGTTCACTTGTCACTCCTTGCACCTTCCTGCAGGAAGGTTTCATCGTGGTGGCATCGCACCGGGGCCGAAGGAGCGCCGGTGCGGGTCTCAGCCATCAACCTTTGCAAGGCTTGCGCCATTCGCTTGCGAAAACCGTTAATCCATTGTCTTTCAATGAACTGGAGATGCTCGACCGCATCGCTGACATGCGCCGGGGCACTGCCATGGTGCAGTACATGACGTGAACGCCTGAAGGCCGTGCACCGCCGGCGTGCAGGATGCATAAAAAAAGGGCACCGGTCTGCACCGGCACCCCAAGGACGAAAGGTCTATCGCGGGTCAGGCGCGCGCGCGGCGAACCCTTGCCAGGCCCTGCTTCACCACCGGCAGCAGCAGCGACAGCGCGGCGATGATCAACAACCACATGGAGATCGGCTTGTCGATGAAGATCATCCAGTCGCCCCCCGATATCTGCAGTGCCCGGCGCATGGACTCCTCCATGATGGCGCCGAGGATGAGTGCCAGGATCAGCGGCGCCGCAGGGAAACCGAACAGGCGCATGCCCAGCCCCACCAGACCGAACCCCAGCAGCAGCAGCAGATCGAAGACACTGAAGCTCATGCCGTAGACCCCCACCATGCAGAAGATCAGGATCAGTGCCAGCAACAGCGGGCGCGGCATCTCGAGGATCTTGGCGATATAGGGAATCAGCGGCAGATTGAGCACCAGCAGGAAGATGTTGCCGATGTACATGCTGGCGATGACCCCCCAGAACACATCAGGACGATCCACCAGCATGGCCGGCCCCGGGCTGACGCCCATCACCAACAGCGCACCCAGCAGCACCGCCGTGGTGCCGGAACCAGGCACACCCAGTGTCAGCAGCGGAACGAAGGAACCGGTACAGGCGGCATTGTTGGCGGCCTCGGGGGCGGCAACCCCCTTGATATTGCCCTTGCCGAAGGTATCCCCATCCTTGGCCAGGCGCTTCTCCATGCTGTAGCCGAGAAACGAGCCGATAGTGGCCCCCGCGCCGGGCAGGACACCAGTGAAGAAACCAAGTACGGAACTGCGGGCAATGGGCGGTGCGATCTCGCGAACCTCGCTGCGGGTCAGCTTCAAGGAACCGATGGCATTGCGCGGCTGCTCCTTGCCACCGCCACCGCGCAACAGCATGTAAAACACTTCGGCCAGGGCGAAGATGCCCAGCGCCACCACCAGGAAGTCGATCCCATCGAGCAGGTGGGCAGTACCGAAGGTGAAACGCTCGGTGCCGGTCTGCAGGTCGATGCCCATGATCGATATCATCACCCCGATCACGGCGGCGATCAGCCCCTTGACCAGGGACTTGTCGGACAGGGACACCACCGCTGTCAGCCCCAGCACCATCAGCGAGAAGTACTCTGCCGGCCCGAAGCTGACTGCCACTTTCGACAGCATCGGTGCCACCAGCATCAGGAAAACGATGGAGATGGTACCGCCGACGAAGGAGGCGTAGGCGGCGATGGCCAGCGCCTTGCCGGCCAGGCCTTGCTTGGCCATGGGGTAGCCGTCGAAGGAGGTCGCCACGGTGCCGGCGACGCCGGGGGCATTGAGCAGGATCGACGAGCTCGAGCCGCCGAAGATGGCGCCGTAGTAGACCCCCGCCATCAGGATCAGGCCGGACGAGGGTTCCATGGCAAAGGTGATCGGGATCATCAGGGCCAGGGCGCTGATCGGCCCCAGGCCAGGGAGCATGCCGATCACGGTGCCGGCAAAGACCCCGGCGAAGACGTAGGCGATGTTCATCGGCTCCAGCGCGATACCGAAGCCGTACATCAGGTTATTCAGCGATTCCATAGGAGACTCCGGGCCGTGGTCAGAGCGGCAGCAAGCCGGTGGCAGATAGACGCCCATGATCCGGGTCATGGTCAGGTAGAGAATCAGCACGACACCCAGCGAGGTGGCCAGGTTGACCCCATGGCGACGATAGCCGTAATAAAAGGCCAGCCCGAAGACCAGCGAGACGGAGGTCAGTACGAAGCCCACCGGCACCAGCAGCAGCGCGTAGGCCACCAAGGCCAGGCTGGTCACGACGACCCGAGACCAGGGCCGCAGCAGCACCGGGGCGGTCTGCTCCTCGGGGTCCAGCTCCTCGGGCACGTCCTGTGCCTTGGGCTTCTCCAGGAACAGCAGCAGTGACAGACCAAGCAGGATGAACCCCAGCACCTTGGGAAACATGTCGGAGTCGATCGGCCTTGGCAGCGGAAAGGGCCGAATCTGCCAGGCCATGGCCAGATAGCCTATCGCTACCGCGGCCAGAACCAGTGCAATGATCTGGTTGGAATTGAGTCGAGTCATGGCGGGACCTCGAGCCAGCGGGGCTCAAGCAGTGCTATGGGTGCGGACGAGAGCCCCGTTGCGGGGCCCTCGCCGACGATGGCTTGCGAGGTGTTACTCGCCGATCAGGCCGAGTTCGCTCAGCACTTCGCTGAAGAGCTCCTTCTGCGCATCGAGGAATTCACCGAACGCCTCGCTGGACTGGTAGGCATCGAGCCAACCCAGCTGGTCGCGGGCATCCTGCCAGCCTTCGGTCTCCTGCATGCGGGCAAACAGGTCCTCGTAGTAGGCCACCGCCTCGGCCGGCATGTCGGGGGCACCCATCACGCCACGCCAGATATCGAAGGTATAGTCGATGTCCTGCTCCTGGTAGGTCGGGATGTCGGCCAGGACGCCGCCCATTCGCTCGGGAGCCGAGACGCCCAGCGCCCTGAGTTCGCTGCCTGCACCCAGTTGACCCGAGGCCTCGCCGGCACCGGTGATGACTGCCTCCACGTGGCCACCCATCAGGCTGGTCATCGCTTCGCCGCCGCCGGAGAAGGGAATGTAGTTGACCTCAGCCGCGTTCAGCCCGGCAGCCGAGGCCAGGCCGGCAATGGAGATGTGATCCATGGAGCCCGGCGCACTGCCGCCACCGATGCTCAGGCCCGGATTCTCTTCGATGGCCGCGAACAGTTCGTTGAGATCGCTATAGTCGGAGTCGTCACGCACCAGCACGATGGAGTAGTCGGTGATCAGGCGGGCGATCGGCGTGAAGTCGTTGTGGTCGTGGCGGGAGGTGCCGGCCAGCGGAACCAGGATGATCGGCGGACTGGTGGCGAACAGCTTGTGCGGGTTACCGCTGTCGCGGGCGATCTGGGCCCAGGCGACGGCACCACCACCACCCGGCACGTTGATGGCGGCGAAATTCTGCTCCGCCAGACCCTCTTGCTGGATCACCCGCGAGGTAGTGCGCACCAGGGTGTCCCAGCCACCGCCCGGGTTGGCCGGCGCGATGAACTCGATGGAACGGGTCGGGGTCCACTCATCGGCGCTGACGGTGGTCGTTGCCCCGACGACAGCAGCCAGTGGAAGGGCCATCAGCGTCAGGCGCTTGAGGGATAGCTTGGTAGTCATGGCGTTCTCCGGATTCAGCATCTTGTTTTGTGATCGTTGCATGATCGCCCTTGGGCGCTACGACACGAACGTTAGAAGAGCCTCACCACAGCCACAAGCTTCTGAACATAAACGACAAATAGTCCTTTAAACACATTCTGTCCTTTCTGTTCACGGACTTCCGCGCATCTGCCCTGCCCCCCTACCACCACTGGTCCTGACTTCCCCCTGGCCACCCTCTTCAACGGCTCTCTTGAGCTACCCCTCTTCACACCATGGCGACGTATCCCCCACCACGCGGTAGCGGCGCTCCGGCCGGCCCACATCGCCATAGCCCAGCTCGGCGCCCACCACCTGCACCGAAACCAGGAACTCCAGGTAGCGACGGGCCGTGGAGCGGCTGGCGCCCATGGCTCGTGCCACCTCCATGGCAGCCAGCGGCGTCCCGGCATGCTCCAGCGCCGATACCACGGGTACGCAGGGTCAGGCGATCGATCCCCTTCGGCAGACTGCGCACATCGCGCCCCGACGCCCCCTCGGGACGCAGCCGGGTCAGTGCCCTGTCGAGCTCCTCCTGGCTCATTTCACTGCGTGCGGTCAGGGCGGCACGCTCACGGCGAAAACGAGCCAGCATCTGGGCCATGCGCGAGGCCTCCACCGGCTTGATCAGGTAGTCGAAGACGCCGCCACGCAAGGCCTCGGCGATGGTATCCACTTCACGGGCGGCGGTGATCATCACGATATCCACCTGCAGGTAATCACGGCGCAGCGACCAGAGCAGCTCGAGCCCCTCAACATCCGGCAGGTAGGCATCCAGCAGGACCAGCTGTACCTCGTCGCCCTCCCGGGACATCAGCGCCCGCGCTTCGGTACCGCTTCTGGCCATGCCCACCACCCGAAAGCCTTCGCTCTGCTCGATGAAGGCGCGATGAATGTCGGCAATGCGAAAATCGTCCTCGATGATCAGGATGCCGAGTTCCGCCGGCGGATAGCCCGTTTCGTGCATCTCTCAATACCCCCGCGAAGGCTGTTCTCGTCTTGTGGTTATCGTCGCGCTCAGGTCATTTCAGGGCGCTGTCGTGCCCGGCCGCGGCGGCTTGCCCCGCTGTCGCCGAACGGCAGAGGGAGCGGTCGAGCACGGCAATGAAACAGGCTCCTCCCAGCTCGCTCTCTTCCAGGGTGATGGCGCCACCGTTCTCCCGGCACAGGCGGCTTACCAGGCCAGGCCGATCCCGTGATGCTTGCCCGGTTTGGTGGAAAACCCCTCCTGGAAGATCGCTTCGACATGCTCCGGAGGCACCCCGGGGCCGTTATCCTCCACCTCGATCAAGAGTTGCTCCCCCAGGTCGGTAAAGAAGAGTCTTACCCGCGGCCCCTCATCATTACGGCGGTCGCTCTGCAGCGCCGCGTGGCAGGCGTTGTCCAGCAGGTTTCCGATCACCGTCATCAGTACCTCCTGGCCCTTCACGGTGAGCGGCTCGAGCAGCGAGCTCTGCTCATCGATCTCAAGCTGCACGCCAAGCTCTCTGGCCCGGGTCAGCTTGCCGAGCAGGGTACCGCTGACCACCGGATCCCCCACATGCTTCATCAGGAAGGTCATCTGGGCCTGCTGCCGAGCGCTTTCCTGGTGAATCAGGGCGATGGCATCCTCGATCCGGCCGAGCTGGAGCATCCCGGAAATGGTGTAGAGCTTGTTGGAGAACTCGTGGGCCTGGGCACGCAGCATGTCCACGTCCCGGCTGGCGGCATTCAGCGCATTGGAGAGTTCGACGATCTCGCGCCGGCTGCGGAAGGTCGCCACCGCGCCCTCGATCTCGCCCTCGTGGTGGATGGGCACGCGATTGACCACCACCGGGTGGTCCCCCAGCCACATGTCCTGGTCGAACTGATGCTCGCCTCGCTCCATGACCTCGAGCAGTCGCGAGTTGGGCACGATGTCCTGAATCGGCTGCCCGACCAACGCATGCACCGGCGGCAGGCCAAGAAAGCGCCGCGCCTGCTGGTTGACCAGGGTGATCTGGCCCTCGCGATTCACCGCCAGGATCCCCTCGTGAATCGACTGCAGGATCGCCTCCTTCTCCATGGCCAGGCGGGCGATCTCGTAGGGTTCGAGGCCCAGGATGACCCGCTTGAGATGGCGCGACAGGCCATAGGCGCCGGCAAAGCCGAACACGATCATCAGCGCCACCAGCCACCACCCCAGGCTGGTATGTTCGACCACGTCCATGGCCACCCGATCGAGCATGAAGCCCACCGAGACGATACCGATGATATTGCCTTCGGCGTCGAGAACCGGTGTCTTGCCGCGCATGGCATCGCCCAGGGAGCCGGTGGCTTCCGAGACATAGGATTCGCCATGCAGCAGCGCCCGGTCGTTGTCACCGCCGACCATGGGCTTGCCGAGCCGCTCGGGCAACGGATGGGAATAGCGCAACCCCTCGGTATTGCCCACCACCACGTAGCGTGCGCCGGTTTCGCGGCGGATGCGCTCGGCAATGGGCTGGATGGTAACGCTGGGCTCGGCGTCATCGAAGGCGGCGATGAGTTCGGGGATGCTGGCAACGCTAAGCGCCACGGCCAGTGCGCGCTGGCCGATCTGGCCGCTGATGATCTCGCCCTTGCGGTGGTTGAGATAGGCCCCCTGGGCCAGCAGCATGCCGGCCAGCAGAACGCCGACCAGCAGCATCACCTGCAGTCGAAAGCTGCCCGCGAGCCGCCTGCGGCGGGAGCGCGGACGTTTCATTCGCTGGATTTCGGCTACGACTCGGGAGTGGGACGACATGGCCTGCCTCGTTGATCTCTTGTTCGCATTGTCGCACGCCTGATCGAATTGTCGCATTGGCAATGAAAAGGGGCACTCGCCTGGTCGGCGAGTGCCCCATATCCAACAGGGTCGGACAGCTATCCGGCGATTATCACCGTCGTCACGAAGAGCGGATCAACCCGCCAGCGTCCGGCGCAGCCGGGGGCTGGCCAGCTCACCGATCAGCGTGACCAGTGCCAGTACCGCAAGCAGCCACGGCCAATGGGTGGCGAACTCGATGCGGGCGACACCCAGGGCGTCGACGAAGATCACCAGGATGCCCAGTGGGCTGACATAACGCACCATGAACAGCCAGAGGGCATGCCAGCGCGGCGACAGGCCCAGCTCGTCACGAAAGGTCTCGCTCTTCAACACGAAGCCGGCCAGCAGCACCATGCCCAGACCGCCCAGCGGCATCATCCAGCGTGAGGTCAGGTAATCCAGCCAGTCGAAGAAGTGACGTCCCGCCAGGGTCCAGTCGGCCCCCAGGTTGAACGACAGCATGGCCATGGTACTGATCAACCACAGCACGATACCCGTACCCCAGGCCGCGGCACGCCGGGAGAGCCCCTTGTTGTCGCACAGCCAGGAGACGGTGGCCTCGACCATGGAGATCGATGAGGTCAGCGCCGCCATGGAGAGCATGACGAAGAACAGGATCCCGAACAGCGTCCCCATGGGCATGGCCTGGAAGGCCAGCGGCAGGCTCATGAAGAGCAGCCCGGGGCCTTCACCGGGGTCCATGCCGTTGGCGAAGATGATGGGGAAGATCGCCAGACCTGCCATCAGCGCCACCAGGGTATCGGCCAGGGCAACGCTGAAGGTGGTACGCACGATGGAGCTCCGCGCCGGCAGGTAGCTGCCGTAGGTGAGAATCGCCCCGGAGGCCAGCGACAAGGTGAAGAACGCATGGCCCAGGGCAGCCAGCATGCCGTCGCTGGAAAGGCTTCCGGCATCGAAGGAGAACAGGAAGCGCCACGCCTCGCCGAAGCCGCCGGAGAACATGCCGTAGCCGATCAGGATCAGCAGCATGATCACCATGCCCGGCATCATCCAGGTCACGCTGCGCTCGATACCAGCCTGTACTCCCTTGCCGACGATGAGCATGGTCAGCACCACCACCAGGGTGCTCCACAAGCCCAGGTTGAGCGGATTCTCGTTGTTGGCAACGAAGATCGCCACCATGTCGTCGACGCCGGTGCCGGCCAGGCCGCCGGTCAGCATCTTCCACAGGTAGGAGAAGGACCAGCCGGCCACCACCACATAGAACGACAGGATCATGAAGCCGGCCAGCATGGCCAGCCAGCCCAGCAGCGACCATGCCGATGAGCGGCCCGACTCTGTCACGACTCGGCGTACCGCATCGATGGGGCTGCCACGGCCACGCCGGCCGAAGGCGATCTCCGTCATCATGACCGGCACGCCGACCGCGAGAATACAGGCCAGGTAGACGAGCACGAAGCGCCTCCGCCGTGCTCGCCGGTGATATAGGGAAACTTCCAGATATTGCCCAGGCCAACGGCAGAGCCGGTAGCCGCCAGCACGAAGCCCCAGCGGCCTAGCCACTGGGCGCGGGGTTGTTGCGAATCGCTCATCTTGTCACCAGAGGTCGTTGTTATACGCGAACACAGCAATATTAATGATTATTAGCCATTATTGCAGTGTTTAATCTCGCTTATTTTTCATTTAACAGTATATGTCACTATATATTGGCACAAAAAAGCTCCCGATCCTGAGGAATCGGGAGCCGTTGCTGCGATCAATCGTCCTTGAGCACACCGCGGCGGATCTGATCCTCCTCGATGGATTCGAACAGGGCCTTGAAGTTGCCTTCGCCGAAGCCATCGTTGCCCTTGCGCTGGATGATCTCGAAGAAGATCGGGCCGATCACGGTCTCGGTGAAGATCTGCAGCAGCACACCCTCGTCGGGGCCGCCGTCGACCAGCAGGCTCAGCTCGCGCAGCTCCTCGACATTCTCCTCATGGTTCGGCACCCGCGCATCGACCTTCTCATAGTAGGTATCCGGCGTGGAGAGGAAGGTCACGCCGTTGGCACGCAGGGCGCGCACGGTGGCGTAGATGTCGTCGGTGGCCATGGCCAGGTGCTGGATACCTTCGCCATTGTACTCGCGCAGGAATTCGGCGATCTGCGAGGTGTCGTCGGCGGACTCGTTGATCGGGATGTGCATCTTTCCGCAAGGTGCAGTCATGGCACGGGAGTGCAATCCGGTCTTCTTGCCCTTGATGTCGAAGTAGCGGTTTTCGCGGAAATTGGCAATATCGGTATAAAAGTTCGCCCAGAAGTCCATCTGGCCGCGGTCGACGTTGTGGGTCAGGTGATCGAGCACCTGAAGGCCCACGCTGTTGTCCTGGGGGGTACGGCCGGGTATGGCTTCGAAGTCGATGTCATAGATGGTGCGGCCTTCGCTGTCGACCTTGTTGTCGACGAAATAGAGCAGCGATCCGCCGATACCGCGTACCGCGGGAATGCCGACTTCACCCGGTGCCACCTTGTTCTCCACGGGTTCGGCGCCATGGGCGACGGCATAGTCGAAAGCCTGCTTGGCATCGGCCACCTTCCAGGCCATGGCGCAGGCGCTGGGGCCATGGACGCTGGCGAACTCCGCGGCGGGGCTGTTCGGTTCGGCGTTGAGCACGAAGTTCACGTTGTCCTGCTGGAACAGGAACACATCCTTGGAGCGGTGCTTGCGGGTCTCGGTGAAACCCATGCGATTGAACAGCGCACGCAGTTCCTCGATGCCCTCGGGAGTTGGGGCCGTGTACTCGACGAACTCGAAGCCGTTGGTGCCAATGGGGTTCTCTTGGCTGATGGGCGAGACAGTCTTGGCAGGAGCGTTCATGGATATCCTCCAGGGGTATGGCGCGATGCTTCGCGATTGTTATAGGCACACTGCGGTACCGAAGATGTGCCCCCAGCCTAGTGCCCCACCGCTGCCGCCGAAACGCCCGCATAGCGCCTGGTAACCCTCGCCTGCATCGCTCGCACCCCAGCAGGCGTAAAGCCATGTTGACACCCTGCCGAAGCCGGCCTGTCGCGCCGGAAAGGCGGTGCAAAATCCTGACAGGGCGTAACGAATGTTTTACATCTCAAGGGAAGCGCTGAACAAATCGCCGAGCGAGATGAAGCGGCTAGGTTCGTTCCCGACGAACCAACGCACTTCCCACATCCCTGTGGGTCGCAAGGCGCACGGAGCACAGAACCGAGCGCAGCGACAAACATCCGAAGGATGGCTCCGGAGGAGCGAGAAACCGAAGGTTTCGAGTCAACCGGAGCATATGGGGTATATGTGAGGATCCGCCGGTCCGACGCTTCGGCACCGCGCAACGCAGCGATTCGCTCGTGTAGGCATTTGCGGAGTGTTTCCCAAGTGTCGCGGTCACTCTTGACCTCTAAGCTTATCCTCCACGCTCGTCACCTTGTCGCCCATGCTCTGCTCCCGGTCGGTCCGGGTGCCCAGCTTGATGGTCGTGGTGATGCGCGGCGCGCCCATCTCGTGGACCACCTCATGGCAGCGCTTGACCACCGCCATCACCTCGTCCCACGGCCCTTCGATGTTGGTACCGTAGGCATGCATATGGTGCTCGAGGCCCGAGGCCTGGATGACCCGCTGGCAGGCGGCGATCTGCGGCGAGACCGACACCCCCACGCCCAGCGGTACGACACAGATATCGATGATGACGTGCATGGTGACTTCTCCTTATCCAGTAACGGCGCATGAGTAGCTAGTGTGCCGCAAATGCCAGCCATCGCGCCTCCAGTTTTGGATCGAGGGCCTGGCCGGCCAGCGCAATGAGGGCCGCGTCATCGAGCCACTCCTGATCCAGTCCCCGGGCCCAATCGCCGGCAAGGCGCTGGTTCGCCTTTCCTGTCATCCTGTGCAGCGGATGGCCCGTGGATTCTGAAAATGCTTCGATCATGGGTCCGTAAAGGGCCGACAGGCGCAGGCCGGGAAGCCGAGCTCGCAAACGCAGGAAAATCCTCAGCCCTTCCGGATCGAGATCACCCCAGTAGCTTTGATTGCTCATGTCCAGAAGCTCAGCCAGGGTATGTGGCAATGTTCCCTCTCCCACCAACCGCACCTGCTCGATACCAATCAGTGCCTCACCCAGTGAGAGCCCATAGCCAAAGCTGCAGACCAGAGCCAAACGCTGATCCAGACCGGTCCGGCAGGCTTGAGTGAAACTCTGCAGATTCTCGATCAACAAGACGCCTTCAGGCGCTGACGGCATGCTGGCCAGTAGCCAGGCATCGGCAGCGGAAAAGCGGGAACGCTCGATACCAAAGGCACGCAACAGCGGCGACGGCAGTGAGTCGAGCAGCTTGCTGCTACCCATGAGGTAGCGAGCACTCGCGATATAGGTACCAAGCGAATAGGCAGCGGGCAATGCGTCGCTCAATCGTCGAAGCCCGTCTACCAGTGCCAGCTGATCCTCCCGGGACCAGCCATCCAGCGAACTGGCCAAGGCAGAATTCCAGACTACTTTCTGTTCAGCAGTCAGCCCCAGGGCCGGAAGGGCAACCGGCAGGAGTGCGGCCAGTTTTTCGCGATGGCTTGCCGCCAGCTTGATGGTAGGATTCAAGTCCATGAGTGGAGACAGACTGACCTCACCATTGTTCACTTCGAGCAAGCCCGCCCGGTAGAGCTCCAGTAGCGCTGCACGGCCACCATGCCGAGTCTGGCATAGCGACTGCCGGGTCCAGCGAGCGATCACCGACCTAGCCCGCCACCCCTTCTCCTTCCCCCTGAGAAATTCCCGGGACCAGGCTTGCTCAAGGTCTGCCAGTGCAGCCCTTGCTGTTTCACTCAAGTGAATCATCACATCGTCACCCACGTTTCAACCTCCGCCGAGGCGCCTGCCGGCGCCAGTCGCGATGGGGACCAGCGCTCCAACAAGGTCAGCGACTACCGTGTTGTCGGAGGAAGCTTCAGCTCACGACTGGAGGCCGAAGGACTCCCGGCGGTGTTGCCAACCTTCGCGAACGTAACTGACGTTTCAGCCTCCGCCGAGGCGCCTGCGGCGCCAGTCGCGATGCGGAGCAGCGCTCCAACAGCTGCTTCTTCCTGGCCGATCCTTCACTCCACCGCTTCGGTGACGTGGATGCCGAACAGGCTGGCTTCGCCCTGGCTGCGGCCCACTTCCTCGGGTGGGGTGATGCGCCCGTCGCGTACCATGACGTGACCGCCCTGCCCCTGGCCGTCGCCGATGACGCTGCCCACCAGGTAGGTGGGGAATATCTCAGGGTCGTTCTCGTAGTTGGGGTTGTGGATCAGGCCGATCATCTGGAAACGCCCCCGCGTGTTGCGCAGGGACTCCAGGGAGTCCTGGATCAGTCGGCGGTGCGACAGCTTGGAGAAGAGCCCGTCGAGCAGGATCACGCTCTCGCGGCTGCTGCGGGCGCGCCGCTTGTGGTGCCCCGGCAGTTCGCGAAGCTCCCGCTCGATGGCGAATTCCGAGAGCTTGACCAGCCACATCAGCGAGACGGCCTCCCG
>NZ_AZQX01000012.1:0-11132 GCF_000568385.1 Halomonas sp. BC04 | reverse complement strand
CGCGCCAATTATGGTACGCTTTGGAGAAACTTGTTTCCTATAGTGAACCTGCCCATGCCAGCCACCACCGATCAGCAGGCCGCGCTGCGTATTGCATCCGGTCGCAAGCCCTTCGTGGAACCACTACGTCTCGGCGAACGCCTCAAGGAGCTTCGCCTGGCCAACCAGTGGACGCTGGAGGATGTCAGCCAGCGCACCGGCCTGGCCCGCTCGACCCTGTCCAAGATCGAGAACAACCAGATATCACCCACCTTTACCGCCGTACAGAAGCTGATCAACGGTCTCGACATCGACCTGCCACAGCTGCTCACGCCGCCTCGCGCCCAGCCTCGCACCATGGGACGCCGCGACCTGACCCGGCAGGGAAAGGGCGAACACCACCCAACCCCTACCTACGAACATGAACTGCTCAGCTGTGAGCTGGCCCAGAAGCGCATGATTCCCTTCAAGACCATCGTGCGGGCACGCAGCTTCGACGAGTTCAGCGAATGGGTGCGTCATGACGGCGAAGAGTTCCTGATGGTCCTGGAAGGAGAGATCTGCCTCTACACTGAGTTCTACGAACCGTTGCAGCTCGTCCACGGGGACAGCATCTACTTCGACAGTGACATGGGCCACGCGCTGGTCTCGACCAGCGCGGAGGATGCCGTGGTGCTCTCGGTCTGTACCCACGGGGACACCACCTGAGTGCAGCGCTACCGACGGTCGCCCGGGCGCCGTACCGGCATGTCATCCAGCTCCAACCTCGCCTCGGCATTGATCGCCTGGAAGTGACGCCCCTTGGCCCGGGCGATCAACAACACGCCGAAGCGCTCGGCCAGCTCCACGCCCTTCTGGGTGACGCCGGAACGTGACACCAGGACGCTGATACCCATCTGGGCGACCTTGAGCACCATCTCGGAGGTCAGTCTTCCGGTGGTATAGAAGATGTCGCTGTCCCGGGTCTCGCTGGTTTCCAGCCACTGGCGCCCTGCGAGCGTGTCCACTGCGTTATGCCGCCCCACGTCTTCGACGAAATCCAGCACCTCGGCCTGGTGGCAAAGCGCGCAGCCATGGACCGCTCCCGCGCTGCGATAGGTCTCGTTGTAATCACCCAGTCGCTCGAGGAGTGCATAGAGCACCGACTGCGAAAGTCGCGTCTCGGGCAAGCGTGTCAGCGAAGTCGAATCCAGCAGTCGCCCGAAGACGGTGCCCTGCCCGCAGCCGGTGGTCACGGTGCGCTGCCCCAGCCTGGTCTCCATGTCGTCCGGCAGCCGCCGGGTCACGACGGCGGCCGCCTCCACGTCCCAGTCGACCTGGACCGCCTGGAGATCCTCTGCGCTCTGGAGTAGCCCCTGGTTACGCAGATACCCCACCACCAGCGCCTCCGGGTCGGCACCCAGGGTCATCAGGGTGACGATTTCACGCTTGTTGAGATAGAGGGTCAGGGAGCGCTCGGCGGCGATCGCCTGCTGGCGCGATTCCCCATACTCATCGATGATCTCGACCTCGAGTATGGTGGGTAGGCGAGCGTGGCTGCGGCTCAATTGACTCATGAGGGGAGCTTCCTTTACCTCCGGATCGACTTGACCATGATGGCATCCTCCGGCCTTACTGTCTGCATGCCCACTGGAACGAGAGGACGTCCTCCATGAGTCGCGACAATCTGCGTCCCATTAGTATGACGCTTGCGGCCGAGTCCCAACGAGCTAAAGGCTTCTCGCTGACGCAATGGGGTATTGCCGATATCGCCCCCGGCAGCCATGGGCCCCTGGTAGTCGAACTGCAATTGACTCTGACGGAGCGTGCCGCCTACCGCTTCAATCTGGCCTCAGGCAACCCGCAGCTATTCGTCCGCGCCGGCTTCACCGGTCGCGATCCGGACCCCTCCGCCATCACTGCCAGTCAGGACGTAGCGGCAAGCTGGATGGATGGCGAACAGCAGGTGCTGGAAGCCCCCATGCCACTGGCCATCGAGATCTGGATCGAGGCATATCTCTCCCGACATGGCGAGGCGCCGGTGGAGGAACGCAAGAAGAAGCGCAAGGGAGCCGGGCGTGCAAGGGAAACCGGGCAAGAGGACCAGTCCCAAGGAGAGCAGACTCGGCGAATCGACTCGCTCCTGCCCGAGGCAGGCCGGAACGACACATGACCGATTCCACCGATGACTTGAACCGTCTGGAACGCTGGTCACGGCGCAAGCTTGGCCGGACGATGCAGGCTCCCTCTCCGGAGGATGCGCCGATCGTATCCGCGCAAGACGAAGTCCATGACGACAGCCCTCCGGAGGCCAGCGAGCCAGAAGCGCCTGCACCGCCATCGCTGCCTGAGGACGACCCGCTCCCCGGCAGCCTTGACGAGACTCTGCCGGACCCCGACACGCTCCAGGCGGGAAGCGACTTTACCGCCTTCCTGCAGAAAGGCGTCAGTCCGGCACTCAGACGTCGAGCGCTGCGCCAACTCTATGCCACCGGCAACTATAACGTCCGCGATGGGCTGGACGATTATGACGACGATTACAGCCAGTTGCGCCCTCTGGCCCGTGAGAGCGCCGAAAAGCTACGGCACTGGTCACGCCAACTGGGCCAGCATCTCGAGGAAGCCCTGGACGAGGCACCCGACGAATCCGATATGGAGCAGCGCGACAACGTTGGCGTGCCTCCCGCAGCAGCAAGCGCTTCCGAGGAGCGCCACGCCCCCGATGACTGTGACAATACCGAGACGCCCCGCTCTCGTACATGAGTCTTGAATCGGCCTCTACTACGAAGGGAGCATATGCCCTGCCCAAAAACTTCAACCAGACTGCTCAAGACGTGACGAGACGGCAGTACGACAGATAATAACGACAATGCCTGACCCATTGAGGCGCCGATGACTTCCATTGCTCTGACCCGCCTGGACGACGAGCGCAACAGCTCGGCTCGCCGGGCAGCACGAGGCCGCGTCTCCTGGCCGGCCAATCTCGCTCCCGATACCATTGGCTACGATAGTCGAGGCCATCTCCTCATTCTCGGCAATGAACTCGATGCTCGTCGCGCCGCAGCCAGGCTCCTGCATCGGCTCTCCTCCATCACTCTGTTGGTGACCGAACGCAGCGATATCGGGGAAAGCGAGACAGTGGATCTTGAGCAGCTCTGGGAGACGACCGCCACCCTTCCCAGCTTCACCCTCGGTAGTGCCAACGAGTTACGGCTGGAGGGTTACCTGGGCCGCTTCACGGTGACACTGCCGCTGGAGAGAGCCGGAGCCAACCTGGCACGAGCCAGCCTCTCGCGGGATCATTTCGACCTTATCCTTGACCTCGGCACTCCGCCGCAACTGGCGCTGGAATTACCACCTCCGGGGTACGTTGCCGTGCCCTGGGGAAGCCCGGCCTGTGACAGCACACTCGAGGAACTGCCGGAGATGACCGGCGAATTCGAGAAACCACGCTTCTTCGAGGTCCACCACGACCTATGCGCCCACGACAGTCGCGGGAGACGCGGCTGCACCCGCTGCCTCGACGTATGCCCGGCGGATGCCCTTGCCAGCCGGCAAGGGCGTATCGAGGCCTGGATAGAGATCGATCCCTATCGTTGCCACGGCGCCGGCAGCTGCACCAGCGCCTGCCCCACCGGTGCGATCGAGTATCGCCTGCCCCACCCCGTGCCGCTCGAGCAGCATGTCACCGCGCTGCTCGCCGCCTATGCAGAGGCCGGAGGTCACCATCCCGTGGTGCGCTTCATCGGCCGCCAGACCCTGGAGCGTGAAGCCGACGAGTCAGCGGGTCATGTACTCGATGTACCACTGGAAGAACTCGGCGCGGCCGGCCTTGAACAGTGGCTTTCGGCCCTGGCCGACGGTGCGGCCGAGGTACGTCTGCAGGCGTGCGACACGCTGCCGGCAAGCGTGAGCCGTCTGCTCGATGACCAGCTTGCCCAGGCCCGAGCTCTCCTTGGGGCGCTAGGCCACTCGCGCCGATATATTACCTGGATCGCGGCGAATGATGCCGCAGGTCGCGATGCCCTGCCCCAAGAACCCGGCCTGCCGCCGCGCGATGTCAGTGAGAACGCCGGTGAGACAACCGCCAGCGGCAAGCGCGAACGGCTCAACGCCGTGATCGACCGCCTCGCCGCCCTGGGAAAACCGCGCGAAGTACGCCAGGCGATGCCGCTCGGGGCCCCCTTTGGCGGCATCAAGGTGGCTACGGCCGGGTGCACCCTATGCATGAGCTGCGTGGCGGTCTGCCCCACCCCCGCCCTCGCCGGTGGTGATGACAAGACCCCCAGCCTGAGTCTGTGCGAAGCCGATTGCGTGCAGTGCGGTCTATGCCAGGCCGCCTGTCCCGAGCAGGTCGTCCAGTTGGTGCCGGGCTTCCTGCCCACGTCGGCACGCACTGAACGCCAAGTGCTCAAGGAGGAGCCGGCCTTCGAGTGCATCCGTTGTGCCAAGCCCTTCGCCACGGCCAGCACCATTGCCGCTATCAAGGAAAAGCTGGCCGACCATCCCTATTTCGCCGGCGAGGCCATGAAGCGCCTCGAGATGTGCGAGGACTGCCGGGTGCGGGATGTCTGGCAGGAACTGGCCCGGAACCCCGAAGCTCAACTCAAGGTGTAGCCAATGGTGCCGTCAAACACTGCCGCTGCCTCGCCCTCGGAACAGGATGCCTTGCGTGCTGACATCTATCGGCTGCTGGCACGTCTGTTGCTGGCCCCACCGGATCGTGACCTGCTTGGGTTTCTCGCCTCTCTCGAAGGTGAGGGCGAGAGCGAGAGCGGCCCACTGGCCGAATGCTGGAACGAACTGGCCATGGCGGCAGCCGCTAGCGATCCCGATACCGCCGCACAGGCTCATTTCCGTCATCTTGTCGGAGTGATCCAGGGCGAAATAACTCCCTACGCCTCCTGGTATCTGCACGGCACCCTGATGGATGAGCCCCTGGTAACCGTTCGCCGCGACCTGCGGCGACTTGGTATCGGCAGGGCGGAATCCAGCCGCGATCCCGAGGACCACCTGGCGGCCCTCTGCGAAGTCATGGCCATCCTGATTGACGCGAATTCCTCCGACCAGATGACATTTTTCCAGACCCATCTGGCGCCTTGGGCAGAGAGCTGTCTGGCCGACCTGGCAAGAGTCGACACGGCTCTCTACGCCTGTACGGGACGCCTGGGCCTTCACTTCATCGAGCAGGAGCGCCGGGAAATCCCCCCATTACATGTATCACCAGTGCGGCTGATGGAATCCCCACCCTGAGCCTGTTCTGCTCCGCCGAGACGGGACGAAACGTAAGAAAGCCGTCAAACGGCCCCGGACGATAACAATCACAATGACCGTAGCTCTCGAGGAAATACACATGGCCAAGCTCCAAGACTCACAACGCCGTCGCTTCCTGCACACCCTGGGCGCCGGAGGCGTATTGGCCGGCACGGCGGCCGTCATCGGTCATGTCAATCTGTCCCAGGCAGATACTCCGCCTGCCCAGGATGATGACAACGAAGCAGCCCGGAACTACCGGGAGACCGATCACATCCGCGCCTTCTATGCCACCCTGCGCGACTGAGCTGTCGGAGGATCGCCCCATGCGTCTGACTCGCAAGCAAGACAATCTTCGCCCGGCAGGGCTCGGCATCTCCCGCCGCCAGTTCCTCAAGCATGGCAGCCTCGCCACCGGCGGGCTTGCTGCAGCCGGCTTCATGGGCCACGGCATGATGCGTCCGGTTGAAGCCGGCGGAAAGACACCAGTACTCGATACGCCGGCCGAGGTGAAACGTACCATCTGTTCCCACTGCTCGGTGGGCTGTGGGACCTATGCCGAGGTCCAGGAAGGTGTCTGGACCAAGCAGGAGCCGGCCTTCGACCACCCCTTCAACCGCGGAGCCCATTGCGCCAAGGGTGCCTCGCTGCGTCAGCACGGCCACTCCAGCCGCCGCCTGAAATATCCCATGAAACTGGTCGACGGCGAGTGGCAGCGGCTGAGCTGGGATGATGCCATCGAGGAAATCGGGGACAGGCTGCTCAAGCTACGCGAGGCACATGGCCCCGATAGCATCTACTGGCTGGGATCTGCCAAGTTTAACAATGAGCAGGCCTACCTGCTGCGCAAGTTCGCCTCTCTCTGGGGAACCAACAACACCGATCACCAGGCCCGTATCTGTCACTCCACCACCGTGGCCGGGGTGGCCAACACCTGGGGCTACGGAGCGATGACCAACTCGCTCAACGACATGCACAACAGCAGGTCGATACTGTTCATCGGTTCCAACCCGGCCGCGGCGCACCCGGTCGCCATGCAGCATTTCCTGCTGGCCAAGGAGCGCAACGGCTGCGACATCATCGTCGCCGACCCCCGCTTCACCCGCACCGCGGCCAAGGCCGATACTCACGTACGCATCCGTCCCGGCTCCGATGTCGCCTTCATCTGGGGCCTGCTGTGGCACATCTTCGAGAACGGTTGGGAAGACCGAGAGTACATCGACCAGCGGGTCTACGGCCTGGACGAGGTGCGCACCGAAGTGGCCAACTTCACCCCTGCGGTAGTAGAGAACGTCACCGGCGTGCCCGAGGCCGCCATGCGGGACGTAGCCCAGCGGCTCGCCACCAAGAAACCGGGCTGTATCGTCTGGTGTATGGGCGGTACCCAGCATACGACCGGCAACAACAATACCCGGGCCTACTGCATTCTGGAGCTGGCCCTGGGTAATATCGGCAAGTCGGGCGGCGGCGCCAATATCCTGCGCGGCCATGACAACGTCCAGGGCGCCACCGACCTGGGGCTCGATTCCGGCAACCTCCCCGGCTACTACGGCCTTGCCGAAGGGGCATGGCAGCATTGGGCACGGGTGTGGGACGTCGACTACGACTGGATCAAGAACCGCTTCGACCAGACCGAGTATGCCGATGGCAAGCCGATGCACACCAACGGCATTACCGTTTCGCGCTGGGTCGACGGCGTCCTCGAGGAGGATGAGAGTATTTCCCAGCGCACCTCGCTCAAGGCGATGTTCTACTGGGCCATGCGGTCAACTCCCAAACCCGCGGCCCCGAAATGCGCAAGGCGATGCAGAAGCTCGACATGATGGTGATCGTCGATCCCTATCCTACCGTGGCTGCAGTCATGCATGACCGTCGGGATGGGGTCTACCTGCTACCGGCGGCCACTCAGTTCGAGACATACGGCAGCGTCACCGCCACCAACCGCTCGTTGCAGTGGCGTGACAAGGTCATCGAGCCGCTGTTCGAAGCCCGTCCCGACCATGAGATCATGTACCTGTTCGCCGAGAAGCTCGGCTTCGCCGACGAGCTCACCCGCCATATCGAGGTCAACGGCAAGGAACCGCTGATCGAAGATATCCTTCGCGAAATCAACCGTGGCATGTGGACCGTGGGTTACACCGGCCAAAGTCCGGAGCGTCTCAAGGCTCACCAGCAGAACTGGCACACCTTCAGTTTCGAGAACCTGCGCGCCGAAGGCGGCCCTGCCGATGGCGACTACTATGGCCTGCCCTGGCCCTGCTGGGGCACGCCGGAGTTCGCCCATCCCGGCTCACCCAACCTCTATGACCCGAGCGTGCCGGTAATGGAAGGAGGCATGGGCTTTCGCGCCCGCTTCGGCATCGAGCGTGACGGTATCTCTCTGCTGGCTGACGGCTCGGCGCCGGTGGGCTCGGAGCTCGATGACGGCCACCCCGAGTTCACCGACCAACTGCTCAAGGATCTCGGCTGGTGGGACGACCTCACCGACGAGGAGAAGCAGGCCGCAGATGGCGAGAACTGGAAGACAGATCTCTCCGGTGGCATCCAGCGGGTTGCCATCGAGCATGGCTGCGCGCCTTACGGAAATGCCAAGCGCGCGCCGTCGTCTGGACGTTCCCCGATCAGGTGCCGAAGCATCGTGAACCGCTCTATACCACCCGCCGCGACCTCGTGGAACGTTTTCCCACCTGGGATGATTTCGAGTCGCTGTATCGGCTCCCGACGCTCTACAAGAGCATCCAGGATCGTGACAACAGCGACCGATACCCCATCATTCTCACCTCGGGCCGTCTGGTGGAATACGAAGGCGGCGGCGAGGAGACCCGCTCCATGTCGTGGCTGGCCGAACTTCAGCAGGAGATGTTCGTGGAGATCAATCCGGCCAATGCCAATGATCTCGGCATCAGCGATGGCGACACGGTATGGGTCGAAGGCGCCGAGGGGGGCCGGGTACGAGTCAAGGCAATGATCACCCCACGGGTGGGACGCGGCGTGGCCTTCATGCCCTTCCACTTCGGCGGCATTTTCCAGGGCGAGAATCTGCATGACCGCTATCCGGAAGGTTCTGCGCCTTACGTGCTGGGCGAGGCGGCCAACACCGCCACCACCTATGGCTTCGATCCTGTGACCCTGATGCAGGAAACCAAATGCACCATCTGCCGGATCGAGCGCGCCTGAGCCCCCGACAGCGGACAAGGAGACCACCATGGCCCAGATGAAATTCATGTGTGATGCCGAGCGCTGTATCGACTGCAACGGCTGCGTCACCGCCTGCAAGAACGCCAACGATGTCGAATGGGGCATTCAGCGTCGCCGAGTCGTCACCCTCAACGACGGCGAACCCAGCGAGGTCTCGATCTCGGTGGCCTGCATGCACTGTGATGACGCCCCGTGCATGGCGGTTTGCCCCACCGACTGCTTCTACAAGACCGACGACGGTATCGTTCTCCACGACAAGGACCTGTGCATCGGCTGCGGCTATTGCCTCTACGCCTGCCCCTTCGGTGCGCCGCAGTTCCCGAAGCAGAACGCCTTCGGCGAACGCGGCAAGATGGACAAGTGCACCTTCTGTGCCGGCGGCCCTGCCGACTCCCGGGAGGAGGAGTACGAGAAATACGGCGCCAACCGCATCGCGGAAGGCAAACTCCCCCTGTGTGCCGAGATGTGCTCCACCAAGGCGCTGCTGGCCGGCGACGCCCAGACCGTGGCCGATATCTTCCGCCAGCGGGTGGTACAGCGAGGCCATCCCGACGGGGCCTGGTCGGGCAACCCTCAGGCGGCTGCCGACAATCTCGCCTATGACGCCACCCGCCAGGGGTAAGGAGGCACCATGTTCGTATCCCAAGCATGGCCCGGCCTCTGGCGGATGGTGGCCCTGGCCCTGGTGCTGTTGGTCAGCCTGGGCGTCACCCAGCCGGTATTGGCCCAGGCTGATCCAGAGCGGGAGGCGGCCACCGCCGTCGGTGGCGTCTCACCGGACACCTGGCGCCAGGTGCGCAGCGGCGAAACCGATGCCAACTACCGCGATACCCGATTCGACACCAACTACAACCTGATCAATGCCAGTGGCGAGGCCTGGCGGCAGCTGCGCAATCGCTGGGTTTCACCCTTTGGTCTGATCGCCATCGGCGGCATGCTGGCGATGATCGCGGTGTTCTACGTGATCGTCGGACGCAAGGAGCTCAGCGCGCCACGCACAGGCCGCAAGCTGCCGCGCTGGCCGCTGATGGTGCGTTCGCTTCACTGGACGGTGGCCACCCTCTTCATTGTACTGGCGCTGACGGGGCTCAACCTGCTTTACGGCAAGTTCGTCTTTCGCCCCCTGCTCGGGGATGCCGTGTGGGGCGGGATGATCTCCGCCTCGAAAATCGCCCATAACTACCTTGGACCGCTGTTCGGAATCCTGCTGATCGTGCTGCTTGCCCGGTTGCTCAAGCACAACTGGCCCAGAAAGCACGATCTGGAGTGGTTCAAGAAGGGAGGCGGCATGGTCGGCAAGGCACATGTCGATGCCGGCGAGAAACTATGGTTCTGGCTGCTCGCTACGGTTGGATTGGCAGTGATCATCAGCGGCCTGGTGCTCGACTTTCCCAACTATGGTCAGAGTCGGGACACCATGCAGTGGGCCAACATCATCCATGGCATCGGCGCGCTCGGCCTGACGGCAGTGGCCCTGGGCCATATCTATATCGGCACCATCGGCTCCGAGGGATCGCTGGAGGGAATGACCACCGGCTACGTCGATGAAACCTGGGCCAAGGACCACCACAACCTTTGGTACGAGGAGGTCAAGGATCAGGCGATCGGCGAGGAAACGCTGGCCAGTGACGAGCCGACTACCGACGAGACCGCCGGCCGATCGACATAGCCAGCAGCCGATTGCCGGAGACACCGCCTGCGAGCGGTGTCTTTTGTTATGCTGACGTCATTTGCGAACACCACCATGACGCAGGGAGACACGCCATGCAGCATCTCGACGACAACACACGCACCGAGCTGGAGGCCGCGGCCTTCCGTCGCCTGCTCAAGCACCTGGACGAGCACAAGGAGGTGCAGAACATCGAGCTGATGATTCTCGCCGACTTCTGCCGCAACTGCCTCTCCAAGTGGCTGGTTTCGGCGGCCGGGGCACGTGGCACGGACCTGGACTACGAAACTGCCCGGGAGTACGTCTATGGCATGCCCTACGATGAGTGGAAGGCCCTCTATCAGCAGAAGGCCACGCCGGAACAGATGGCTGCCTTCGAGGCCCACCAGGCCCGCAAGCGGGAGCAGAAAGGATCATGAGCGAATCGATGATACCGCTGACGATAGCGGTACTGACCATCTCCGATACTCGGGACCTGAACACCGATCGCAGCGGCGCCCTGCTCGCCGAACGTCTGGAGCTGGCGGGTCACCGGCTGGCCGAGCGTCGGATCGTGATCGATGATATCTACCGTATCCGCGCCGTCGTATCCGAGTGGATTGCCGATCCGGACATTCAGGTCATCCTGACCACCGGTGGCACCGGATTCACCGGTCGCGATTCGACGCCTGAAGCCGTGTCGGTGCTGCTGGACAAGCGCATCGAAGGATTCGGCGAACAGTTCCGCCAGCTCTCATTCCTGGACGTGGGCAGCTCGACGATCCAGAGCCGCTGCCTGGGCGGCCTGGCCAATGCCACGGTGATCTTCTGCCTGCCAGGCTCCAGCGGTGCCTGCCGTACCGCCTGGGATGGCCTGCTGGCAGAGCAGCTCGACAGCCGTCACAAGCCCTGCAACTTCGCCAACCTGGTCATACCCGAGCGAGGCCAGCATGTTTGAGACCACCGACAGCCGTCACAAGCCCTGCAACTCTCTACACGTTCAGGCCAACCTGGTCATACCCGGCCGGGTCAACATGGCTGAGCTGCAACCGATAGAGCCGCACTCACCACGCTG
>NZ_AZQX01000011.1:0-7936 GCF_000568385.1 Halomonas sp. BC04 | reverse complement strand
GAAGTACTGGCACAACAAGCGCGGCCCCGGTTCATGGCCGAAGGCCATGGAGTGCCTGGGGGGCATCGGTTACGTGGAAGAGACACCGCTGGCGCGACTCTACCGGGAGGCGCCGGTGAACTCGATCTGGGAGGGGTCTGGCAACGTCATGTGCCTGGACCTGCTGCGGGTTCTGGCCCGGCATCCCGAGTCGATCGCCGCCCTGCGGGACGAGCTGGCCGCGGCACGGGGGCAGCAGCCGGACTTCGACCTGGCATTGGCCGGCCTGGAGCGCGACCTGTCGAGGCCCGCCGATGGCTGGAGGCCAGGGCACGCTGCTGTCCCAGCGCCTGACACAGTGCCTGCAGGCATCCCTGCTACTGCGCCACGCCCCCCATGAGGTGGCCGAGACCTTCTGTCGCTCACGCCTTGGGGTGGAAGCCAGCCCGGCCTACGGCGTGATGCCGGCCAACGCCCCGCTGGCGGCGATCCTGGCCCGGATCGGCGACTGATCCGAAGCCAGCGCGGGAATCATGTCCGCCGGCACCGGCCGCGACAGGCCAAAACCCTGGACGTGGGTGCAGCCGAAGCGGGCCAGAGTCGGCAGGCAGTCGAGCTCCTCGACCCCTTCGGCCACCACGCGGATGCCCAGGCGACGCCCCAGCAGGGCAACCGCCTCGACGATGGCCGCATCCTGGGAGTCCTGCAGCAGGTGGCGCACGAAGCTGCGGTCGATCTTGAGCTCGCTGATCGGCAGCATCTGCAGCCGCGACAGCGACGAGAAACCCACGCCAAAGTCGTCCACCGAGACCTCCATCCCGTTGAGATGCAGCCGGGCGGCAATTTCCGAGCCCAGCAGCTCGTCATCCATGGCCGCCGTCTCGGTAATCTCGAGCACCACCAGGGGCGGCTGACCCGGCTGGCGGTGACGTGTCAGCGAGAGCAGCTGCGACTCCATCAGGTCATCGGCGGTGACATTGACCGACAGCGACAGCACCACGCCCATGCTTGCCCACTGCTCGGCATCCGCCAGGGCCTGCTCGAGCACGTGGCAGGTCAGCCGACGGCTCTGGCCGGCGGTGAGCATGGGCAGGAAGCTGGCCGGCCCGATCAGGCCGATCTCGGGGTGCGTCCAGCGCACCAGCGCCTCGACGCCGCTCAGCCGGCCCGTGGCGAGCTCGAACTGTGGCTGGTAGTGAAGGGTGAGTTCGTGCCTCTCCAGGGCCCGATCGAGTTCGGCGGCGGAAAAGAAGGGGTCGTCCTCGGGGGCGATGGTCGGCTTGCGCCCCAGATGCAGCCGGTCCAGCCGTTGACGCAGCTCAGCCATCCGCATCGGCTTGTCCAGCGAACCGAGCATCTGCAGGCCCAGGGTGTGCCCCACCCGCTCGGCGATGCGCGAGATCTTGCGCTCGACGCCGCCCAGCAGCAGCACCCAGCCGCCATAGCGCCGTTCGGCCAACAGGCGCAGCAGGCTATCCCATCCGGGTCGCCGAACTCAAGCCCCATGATGACCAGTTGAGGGGCACACTCGTCGATCTCTTCCAGCAGCAGATCGGCCCGACGGTAGCAGCGGCTCTCCATACCCAGTACATGCAGCTGGAGCGACAGGACGGCCACCACATCGGGATCCTCATCGAGGACCACGGCCAGGGCACGGTCCTCCTCTTCTATCGACAAAACGTCCATGGGGGCTTCCGCTTTCGAATAGCCTTGAGGCTATCATCATCCCCCGGGCGAGGCCGTGCCGGCTGTCAACGCTGTCAGCCGAGAGGGCCGACCACCACCCGCAGGCAAGGGCCAGCAACATCACACCGGTGATGCGATGAATCCAGTGGGCGCGGCTCTGGAGCCAGGGAAGCACTCGGGAGTGGGACAGCGACACTGCCACCAGCACATACCAGCCACCGTCGATGATCATGGCAGTGAGCACGATGATCGCCTTGGCCGCCAGGCTCATGTCAGGAGTGACGAACTGGCTGAGCAGGGCAATGAAGAACAGGATCAGCTTGGGATTACCCAGCGCCACCAGCATGCCTTCCCGAGCCGCCTGGCTGCGGGTCGTGGCCATGCCGGTGGCTTCCAGGGCGCCGGCTCGCCCGGCGCGTAGTGCCTTGATGCCGAGCCAGGCCAGGTAGGCCGCCCCCGCCCAGGTGATGGCCTGGAACAGTGCCGGGAAGCGCACGATCAGCGCTCCCAGGCCCCACACGGTCAGCAGGGCATAGAAGCCCACCCCCAGGGCATGAAAAAGCGCTGCCACCACCCCGGGGGCACGACCTCCACCCAGGGTGTGGCGCAGCACCAGTGCCAGGCTGGGCCCGGGCGACATGGCCCCCATGGCGCAGACCGCCACCAGCGACATCCATAGCGAAAACGGCATCCTGATCCTCTCTTTGATACGTCCGACGCCGCCTTGGCAGCGCCGCCCATCCACTCAGCGGTGGAACTGCCCTTCCCGCTCCGGCTGCCACAGGATGGCATCGATGCGCAGCTTGGTCTCGCCGCCGCCGGGCAACGGCCAGTCGATGACGTCGCCGATACGCAGGCCGATCAGCCCTGCGCCGATGGGCGCCATGACCGAGATACCGTCCTCGGTCTGGGCCAGGGCGTGGGGATAGACCAGGGTACGGATGATCTGCCGGTCACGGTTAAGGTCGGTGAACTGCACCTGGCTATTCATGCTGACCACATCCTCGGGGATCTCTTCCGGGTCGACCACCTGGCCCCGCTCGAGCTCCTCCTCAAGGCAGTCGGCAACGAAACGATCCTTGTCGTCCGCCTGGTCGATCAGGCGCTGCAGGCGGTCGGCATCCAGGCGGTTGATGAGAATGGGGGGACGGGGGGACATGACGACCTCCTTGTGGCCAGCCAACGATAGATGAACGTGCGGCCGGCCTTACAACAAAAACAGCCCTTCGCCCGTGATCGGGAGAAGGACTGTGACGATGGCAATATGATAAGCCCGATGGCGGGCGTTGTCAGGCCCTTACTGCCGACTGCGGCGACTTGTCAGAACCACCACGACACCCAGCACGGCCAGCGTCAGCCCGACGAACAGCGCCGGGTTCTGGGTTTGAAAGCCGAACAGGGTCAAACCCACCCCCAGCACGATCAATGCCGCGGCGAACCACTTCACACCCATGACGCACTCCTTACCGTTCAGTATAGTCGCCAGCATGACGTCGATACTGAGGCACATCAAGGAAATAGCGGAAGGTCACATCACGCCGAGGACCTCCAGCGCCCTGCGGGTGATCTCGAAGGGGACGTAGAGCGCTTCCGGGCTAAGGTTGAGCACCACCATCAACAGGGCGAATGTCACCGCGCTGCCGATGAGGAAACTGACCACGTGGAAGCCGCGCCTTCCGGGCTTCTCAACCGTGCGACGGCCAACCCGATGCGGCCTGGGTGGAAAGCCCGCCTCATCGACGAACTCATCACCTGCGCTTTCGCGACCACGCCGCAACCACCCGGCCGGCGGCCGGCCCTCACGCCGGTCCCCCTCCTTCCAGCTCTCCTCCCGGTCCTCCATCCCCATGCTCGTCCCCTCGCCGGTATCGCTATAGCCCTACAATATCATAGCGGTGGATATGCCAGCTCAAGACACCACCTCGCTTGCCTCAAACAAGGTCAGGCGGCCCGTGGTGAAGGCCCCGGTGTCGATATAGTGAACGTTACCTAGCGTAGTTGGCTCCTCGACAATGGTGTGGCCCACGACCACAGCGTCTATGCTGGTGACCGGCGCCGTATCCATGCTGCTGATGCGGTTTCGGCCCCAGACAAGACGATGACTGTCGACGATCTCAATGTCCGCCCAATCGTCGGGCGGCTCGGCGTGAACCATGCCGATCTGTTTGCCCGCCACTGCAACCTGCCGAGCATGAGGCAGGTGACGCAGGGCTTCATCGAGAGTGGCACGAACCTCATGGGCACTTTCCAGGTACACCCAGCTGCCACCATTCATTTGCCAGAGGTCCCAGGCCTTGCCTGGATCCTGCAATGCATCATGAGCCAGCATCTCGTGATTGCCGCGAACAGAGTAGAACCAAGGTTCGAATGCCAGCGAGAGGCATTTGAAGCTGTCGGCACCGCGGTCGATCAGATCGCCTACGGAGAACAGGCGATCCACCTCCTTGTCGAAATGGACGCCGCGCATAGCGTCCATCAGCAGGTCGAACTGTCCGTGGATGTCCCCGACGAAGAAGTCACGACCCCTGGTGTTCGCTTCATGCTTTTCCAGTCGGTTCATCGTCGTTGCTCCTGGTCACCACTTGAGTGGGTAGCCGTCACATTGGAGTGCTCGCCTCCGCTGCGGTGCCATCATGCCGACGCCGACGGTCGAGATATCGCCGGAAGCGAGGGTCGGCTGCGATCAAGCATTGAAACGGGGAGAAACCAAAGGGGAAAAAGCGAGGTAATACATTGCAAGAAAAGGGGGGCGGCGGTCAGCGACCGCCGGCGATCTGACTGGCGAAATCGTGGTTGACGTCGCGATGTTCGGCTTCATCGGCCCGCACCGCCTCGACCACCTCGCGAAGGCGAGCATCCGCCGGTAGCTTCCAGTAATCGATGGCGATCTGCGGCGCCGGAATGTTCTCGTACTTGCCGCTGTCAATGCCCTCGAGATACTCGGTATAGCTCATCACTGCCTCTTCCTCGAGATAGCCCACCACCCGGTGGGCTGTCTTGCTTGAGCACAGGTAGAGCAGGAAAAAGAGATTGTAGAACATCCCTTGGGCCACCAGGATCAGGGCTCGTTCCAGCCGGGATGGCTGCGCCACCTCGATGAAGGTCATCAGGTGCATGCGCTCGTTCTCTGCCTCGTCGAGCAGGGTACGAATCCAGCCATCGTCATCTTTCATTTTTCGCAGCGCTCGCAGGTGCTGCAGGGAGCCACCGACCATGCCCGGCACCGCCGCCACCGTCTCCAGCACCACCGCGCGGTGGCCGTAGCGACCGGCAAAGAACAGGTCGGCAAAGATGCGCATGAAGCGCACCAGCCGGTAGGCGCACCAGTCGGAAACTCCTTCGGGGCGATGGTGGCGGCGAAGGGGTGTTTCGGACAGCGAGGACGCGTCACTGGAACTCATGCAGCTCTCTCCCTGGATCGGTTGGCAGGCACATGAATAACCTGCTACCCACTAGTGACTCTCGCCATGCCCGGCGGTTCCCCTCGCCGATCCCGGCACTCAGCCTGAATCGCCCCAGGTTTCGTAGACACCTCCAGGCCCTACACTGAAGGCAGCCAGGAGAGCCCCTGAGCCGTCAAATGCGACCACGCACTAGAAAGAGGGAGGGCCAGAAACGAAAACAGCCGCTCGTAAGCGACTGTTTTTTATCTGGTACCGGCGGTCGGACTCGAACCGACAAGGGCTTGCACCCGGCGGATTTTGAATCCGTTTTTCGACAATCTTAGGCCGCGCTTGCTACGGGCTTTTATCTATAGAACATTAACTTAAGAATTTACACTGGTTACACAAGCAGCATGGAACCGCTGCCGTCTGCGACCAAACTGCGACCACATAGCGAGGCTGTAGAAAAACCCTCGCCCCTATTTCCGATGGCGTTCCTGAAGTGACCCCCTTCTGAGCTGCACAGGCTATATGCAGCCATCAGGAGGACAGGATGAGTGACGATAATCCCATCAAGCGATGGACCGCCAAGCGCAAGGCCGCTGTGGTCATGGACATCTTCAAGGGCAAGACCACGGTCGCTGAGGTGGCTCACCAGCACGACCTCACCGTATCCGAGGTCGAGGGCTGGATCGATGAGGCCCAGCGCAGCATGGAGAACGGATTCAAGGCCCGCCCCAAGGACATCCGCGAAAAGTACGAATCTGAGTTGCGGTAAACCAAGGAGGCGCTGGGCGAGGCCCACCTGCAGATCTACGCCCTAAAAAAGTGGCGGCGCCTGCTCGACGAGGACGAGAACTCGTAAGGTCGCTGCAGGCGGAAATGGCCCAGGAAGGCCATGTGGTATCGCTGGTCAAGCTGTTTCGGTGGCTGGGGCTTCCCCGGCGGACCCTGTATTACCGCCCCAAGCCGCGGCGTCGCGTGATCAATGCCGAGCTGGCCATCAGGGTTAAGCTGGCTCTGGACCGGTTCCCCACCTATGGCTATCGCCGTCTGGCGTGCGTGCTGGGTGAGAACCGCAAGCCGATTCAGCGCATCTTGCAACTAAAGGGCTGGCAAGTGCGCAAACGGCCTCAGGCTTCCGGCCTCGCGCCAGGAGCCTGCCGTCAGTCGCCTCAAGGCCTGACGGGCGATGGGCCACCGATCTCACCCACGTGTGGTGTGGAAAGGATCGACGGGCCAGCGGATCAGCACATCGTGGTAGCGCTTGGCGATGTCAATCGCAACCCATAGCGTGTCTGACGTAAGCAAGCTCAAGAGGGGCAGTCATCGTTGGTCTCCTTGTGATGATGAGGGTCACACAAGGAACTCTTAGGCCACGATGGCTGCCCTCCACAAAAGGTTTCGGAGGTACTACGGCCTGGTTTTCAGCAGTCGCCACTACACGGGCACAGTGAGGCCTAGGGCCCACCCAGGAGTTTACGACGCCGTATACACCGGAGCAGAACAGTCTCGTCGAGCGCTTCTTCCGATCCTTGAAGGAGGAGTGCATCTGGCAGCATCGATTCGAGTCGTTGGGCCAAGCTAGAGCAGTCATCGGGCGCTGGATCCGGTACTACAACGAAGAACGGCCACATCAGTCACTAGGCTATGTGGCACCCCGAGCACACCCTGCATTAGCAGCGTAGGGTGTGCAGAAACCAGGGGTGCATTACACGCCCGCCTCTGCAGCGGACGAGCGTCCGCTGCAGAGGCGGTAACGATTAATCGTAAGAATTTCAACAACCATCATTTAGCCTGAGCCAGGCACCTTCAACGTCCTCCCTCTGATCATTTTTTGGCCTGGGCTTGCTTAGTCGCCGCCAACCAGCAATCCGGGACCTGCGCTTCCCGCCCTGCTGCCGACACGAGAGCGTATCGATCGGCTCCCAGGTCACGCGCACGCGGCTACCGGCACGAGGCCAACTTCATCGCCATGATCTACCTGATTGGCAGCCCTGTGGGCCGCATGCTCGATCAGGCCAAATTCACATGAAATGACGAAAATCCAATTTTATATTTATAAACAAAGCTTTATAAGCGATAGGCAAGGTGTTGTTAAGCACTGAAGCTAGTGACATCTTGCAATTTATGAAGACTCCGCTATAGCTAAAATTATAGCCCAGAAAATCAAATAAGGAGTTGCTGATGTCTAATTCCTCAGATGGAAATGATAATAGCTCAGAGCGTCGACAATTCTTGAAGACTTCAGCGTCGTTAGCAGAGTCATCTATTTTAGGAACTACGAATGCTTCTGAGAACAGCAAACATCATACGATTTCTGGGTTGCCCCCAGAGCAACAAGCTGAAGTTCTAAGACGATGGCGAGATAAGCTTCAGTTTACAATTAGCGAAACTGGTTACTTAAAGGCTGGATGGGGGTACCCGCAGTCAGTCCCGAGTATAGGTAAGTTAAATGAGGAATTAAGGGAAGGGACTACTGATATAACTGAAGTTATTCAACGGCTTCGTGAGTTTGACGGAAAAGATAGTGAGTAGATGTGTGAATATAAAATGGATGATGATTTTTTGAGGGTAAGGGTGTGGAACAAGGAAGGCAAGTAGTTATCAAGGTGACCTCCCAGTGCAATATTCGCTGCACTTACTGCTATGAATATAATTACGATCATAAAGATTGGTCTGCGCTGCCTAAGCGCTTAAATCCACTGTTATTACTTAATTCACTTGACGTTGTTTTTTCAAACAGTATTGCGCGAGGGCATAAATATATTAATTTTGTGATCCAAGGTGGTGAGCCACTTCTCTTGCCTAAGCCATATTTTGAAGAATATATAGCAATTATTGATGCTCTCTCTATGAAGCACGGGCTTCCTTATGCCTGCTCAGTG
>NZ_AZQX01000010.1:0-6226 GCF_000568385.1 Halomonas sp. BC04 | reverse complement strand
GACCCGCTGGCGCTGGTCGAGGCCGAGGTCTGCGACGGCTACTGGCACGGCCGCCCCGGCATGGACAACACCCGGCTGCCCGCCGGCTGAGCTGCTAGCACCACAGCCCACTCTCTCTTCGAAACTCGTCTTAGACGAAGCTTGAGTGAGGCGCCGGGGCAGGTCGAAGAGGAGGTCATTTGCCATGGATGGCAAATGTAGCGCCCATGGATGGGTTTACAGCGCCTCCTCGCAGACCTGGCGGCGGCGCAACCCAAGCGGCATGCCCTGCCGCATGGCTCGATAGTACTTTTCTGACCTGGATCATTTCCTCCCGCTGCCGAAGGCACTAGCCTTCACACACCATATGTTGTGCATCAACATATCAAACGGCAGCACATATAGGGAGATTACGGTGAACGCCCCCATCCGCCAGGCCGGCCCACGCCGCATCGACGTCGCCTCGACCGTCAACGAATATCTGGAGCGCGCCGACTGGCGCGTGCACGCCAACGCCAACCAGGGCTACTCCCTGGGCGGGCTGATCCTCAACGTCTCGGGCAAGCTGATCGCCAACTACTGGCTCGACGAGGTCTACCCCGCCGAGGTCGGCGCCGCCCACCGGGAAGGCGACCTGCACATTCACGACCTGGACATGCTGTGCGGCTACTGCGCCGGCTGGTCCCTGCGCCAGCTGCTGATCGAAGGGTTCAATGGCGTGCCCGGGCGCGCCGAGAGCGAGCCGCCGCGCCACCTCTCCAGCGCCCTGGGCCAGATGGTCAACTTCCTCGGCACGCTGCAGAACGAGTGGGCCGGCGCCCAGGCCTTCAGCTCCTTCGATACCTATCTCGCGCCCTACGTACGCAGGGACGGCCTCGATTACGCGGCGGTGAAGCAGGCGGTTCAGGAATTTATCTACAACCTCAACGTGCCGTCGCGCTGGGGCAGCCAGACCCCCTTCACCAACCTCACCTTCGACTGGGTCTGCCCGGCGGACCTGCGCGACCAGGTGCCGATCGTCGGCGGCGAGGAGCAGCCGTTCACCTACGGGGAGCTGCAGGCGGAGATGGACCTGATCAACCGCGCCTACCTGGAGGTGATGGAGGCGGGCGACCGCCAGGGCCGCGTGTTCACCTTCCCTATCCCCACCTACAACATCACCCACGATTTCGACTGGGAGAGCGACAATGCCGAGCGGCTGTTCGCGTTGACCGCCAAGTACGGCCTGCCCTACTTCCAGAACTTCCTCAACTCGGACCTGGAGCCGCACATGGTGCGCTCCATGTGCTGCCGGCTGCAGCTCGATCTCACCGAACTGCTCAAGCGCGGCAACGGCCTGTTCGGCAGCGCCGAGCAGACCGGCTCGCTGGGCGTGGTGACGATCAACTGCGCCAGGCTTGGCTATCGCTTCGCCGGCGACCGCGCCGGCCTGTTCCAGGAGCTCGACCACCTCCTGGCATTGGGCCGCGACAGCCTGGAGCTCAAGCGCGAGTGTATCCAGCAGTGGATGGACGAGGGGCTCTACCCCTACACTCGGCGCTACCTCGGCACCCTGCGCAACCACTTCTCCACGCTGGGGGTGAACGGCCTCAACGAGATGGTGCGCAACTTCTCGGAAGACCGCTACGACATCGCCGACCCCGAGGGGCAGCAGCTGGCGCTGGAGATGCTCGATCACGTCCGCGAGCGCATGCAGGAATTCCAGGCCGAGACCGGCCATCTCTACAATCTGGAAGCGACCCCGGCGGAGGGCACCACCTACCGCTTTGCCCGTGCCGACACCGAGCGTTTCCCCGGCATCCTGCAGGCGGGCACGCCGGAGGCGCCCTACTACACCAATTCGAGCCAGCTGCCGGTGGGGCATACCGACGACCCCTTCGAGGCGCTGATCCATCAGGACCCACTGCAGACCCGCTACACCGGCGGCACCGTGCTGCATCTCTACATGCGCGAGAAGCTCTCCAGCGCTGACGCCTGCCGCAAGCTGGTGCGCACCGCCCTGTCACGCTTTCGCCTGCCCTATATCACCGTGACGCCGACCTTCTCGATCTGCCCGGTTCACGGCTACCTGGCCGGCGAACACGAGTTCTGCCCCAAGTGCGACGAGGCATTGCTGGCAAGACGCGCCGCGGCCACTCCGGCCTGAGCGTTTTTTTCACCCCGCTGTTTTATTCACCACTGGAAGGAGCCAAGAAGATGAACACCGATACCCTGCCCACCGAACAACGCCAGCGCTGCGAGGTATGGACCCGCGTGATGGGCTACCACCGCCCGGTCAGCCAGTTCAACGTCGGCAAGCGCGCCGAGCACCACGAACGCCGCCACTTCACCGAGCGGGCCGCGGCCCTCGCGCCCTGACATACCACGGCCTGAACTGCCGGGCCCCAGGTCCGGCAGAGCCATCAGCTGGGTAACAGAGCCTTCAGCATGGCAAGAGCCTTCGGCTTGGTAAAGGAACCTCAAGATGATCGCCACCGACCTCGACTCACCCTTGCATGTCCCCCTCGATGGTATCCGCCTGCCAGTAGCCGGCCTGACCCAGATGACCACCCTGGACTATCCGGATCACCTGGCCTGCGTGGTGTTCCTGCAGGGCTGCCCGCTGCGCTGCGGTTACTGCCACAACGGCCACATGATGGCGCCACGGCGCGGCGACGAGCACGAATGGCAGGCGGTGCGCGAGTTTCTGGAGAGCCGTCGCGGCTTGCTCGAGGCGGTGGTGTTCAGCGGTGGCGAGCCGACCCTGCATAACGCCCTGCCGGCCGCTGTCGCCGACGTGAAGGCAATGGGCTTCAAGGTGGGGCTGCATACCGCCGGCCCCTATCCGGGCCGGCTCTCTCGCCTGTTGCCGAATCTCGACTGGGTGGGGCTGGACGTGAAGGGGCGAGGACGCGACTTCGACCGTATCTGCGGCCGCCCGGGGATCTGGCAGCGCCACAGCCAGAGCCTGATGTCGCTGCTCGACAGCGGCGTGGCCTTCGAGTGTCGCACCACCGTGCACTGGCGCGACTTCGACCTGGCCGACGTGGAGCGCCTGGCGCTGACCCTGGCCGACTGTGGCGTGCGCCGCTACGCCATCCAGGTGGCCCGTACCCGCGACTGCCTCGACCCGGCCTACTGCCATCCGGTGGAAAACGCCCCGCCGAGGGCCATGCTCGCCGGACTGGTCAAGCGCCTGGCGCCGCATTTCGAGCAGATCGAGCTACGGGAATGAGCCCAACCGGCGACCATCAAGCTCCTGGACAGGGCACAAGAAATTACCTTCAGCAAAGTACGAAAACTTCCCTTTAGCCGGAGGTGGATGCCCCCTCTCTGACATGGACTAAGCTGAGTGTGAATCCTTGAGCAACTTGAGGAGAGGGATATGCTGAACAAGCTAGGAGTGATCTTGTACTTCCTGTTCTGGGCAGCAGCCATCGTCGTGATATTCGCTCTGGTGGCCGGACTGTTCTATCTGATCGCCATCGATCAGATGCCCATCAGCTGGAATCTTGTCTCGGGCAGCCTGTTCTTTGTCATTCTTGCCTTCATCTTCTGGGTCTGTGCCCAGGTATCGAGGCACTACCTGACAGATGATGGAGCATCGCCACCGGATACCAACGCATCTTCTTCATGAAGAGAGCTTACAAGGCCGAATGAAACAGCAGAGGCAATTATCGGTATCGCCTAGTGGCTCAGATTTTCCGGCCCAAAGGCATCCGGCAGGAGCTCTTCGATGGTGTAGCGCTTGAGCAGGCCGCCCTCGCCGTCGAGCACATGGATGCGGGTCTCGGCGTCGGCGAACTCGCGAATGCGCTGGCGACAGTCGCCGCAGGGTGTACAGGGATGGGCCCCCGGACCGATGACGTAGACATCACGCAAACGCCGCTCGCCGGCACTGACCATGGCGGCGATGGCCGAGGCCTCGGCGCACAGCCCCTTGTAGTGGGCCACTTCGACGTTGGCGCCGAAGTAGCGCACGCCGCTCTCGCTCTCCACCATGGCACCCACCGGGTGCTGTGAATAGGGCGCGTAGGCATTGCCGCGCGCGGCGATCAGCGCGGCGACAACCGCCGGCTCGATACCCGGATCGAGAGCGCTCATGCCGCCCCCGCCGCGTCGTCGCGCAGCACCGCTTCCAGCGCCACCTCGACCATCTCGTTGAAGCTGCGCTCGCGGGCATCGCTGGGCAGCGAGTCGCCCTTGAGGATGTGATCAGACACGGTGCAGATGGTCATCGCCCGGGCGCCGAACTCCGCCGCCACGCCGTAGAGCCCCGCCGCTTCCATCTCCACCCCGACGATACCGTAGCGCTTCATCAGCTCGAACAGCTCGCCCTGGGGGTTGTAGAACAGGTCCGCCGAGAACAGGTTACCCACCTTCACCGCCACCCCCTGGTCGGCAGCGGCGTCCACCGCGTGGCGGGTCAGCTCGAAATCGGCGATGGCGGCGAAATCGTGGCCCATGAAGCGGGTGCGGTTGACCGCCGAATCGGTGCTCGCACCGAGGCCGATCACCACGTCGCGCACCGCCACGTCGTCACGCACCGCCCCGCAGGAGCCGACCCGGATCAGGCGCTTCACGCCATAGTCGGTGATCAGCTCCTTGGCGTAGATGGAGACCGAGGGAATGCCCATGCCGTGGCCCATCACCGATATCTCGCGGCCCCGATAGCGGCCGGTGAAGCCGAGCATGTTGCGCACGCTGTTCACCTCGCGGGCGTCCTCGAGGAAGGTCTCGGCGATGTACTTGGCACGCAACGGGTCGCCGGGCATCAGTACGGTGTCGGCGAAGATGCCGCGTTCGCCCTGGATATGGGGAGTCGCCATGTCGAGGCTCCTATGCAGCGAGAGGGTCGGGGTGAAAAGGCTCGATAAGAAAACTCGTGCCGTCGGCCATGGGCACAAGCCCCAGGTGCGCCGCCACGCTCTGGCCGATATCGGCGAAGGTGTCGCGCGCGCCCAGCGAGCCTGGCGCGAGCCCCGCACCCAGTGCCAGCACAGGCACCCGCTCGCGGGTGTGGTCCGTGCCGTGCCAGGTGGGGTCGCAGCCGTGGTCGGCGGTGAGAACCAGCAAGTCATCGTCGCGCAATTTGGCCAGCAGCTCGGGCAGGCGCGCATCGAAAGCCTCCAATGCGGCAGCGTAGCCGGCCACATCACGGCGGTGGCCGTAGAGGGTGTCGAAGTCGACGAAGTTGGTCATGACGAGCGAGCGCTCTCCGGCTTCATCCAGCGCGGCCAGGGTGGCCTCCATCAGCGCGTCGTGGCCGCTGGCCTTGACCGTGCGCGTCACCCCACAGTGGGCGTAGATGTCGGCGATCTTGCCGATGGCGACCACCTCGCCGCCGGCATCACAGAGCTTCTGCAGTACCGTGGGCGCTGGCGGCTCGACGCTGTAGTCGCGCCGGTTGGCGGTGCGGGCGAAGTCATCAGCATTGCGGCCGACGAAGGGCCGCGCGATAACCCGGCCGATGTTGTAGGGCTCGAGCAGGAGACGGGCGGTCTCGCACAGGGCGTAGAGCTGCTCGAGGCCGAAGGCCTCCTCATGGGCGGCGATCTGAAACACCGAGTCGCCGGAGGTGTAGACGATGGGCTTGCCGCTCGCCACGTGCTCCTCACCCAGCCGGACGATGATCTCGGTACCCGAGGCGTGGCAGTTGCCCAGCACGCCGGGCAGCTCCCCCTCCCGGATGAGCGCTTCGAGCAGTTCGGGTGGAAAGCTCTCCTCTCGATCGAGAAAGTACCCCCAGTCGAAGCGCACCGGTACCCCGGCGATTTCCCAATGACCGGAGGGGGTGTCCTTGCCGGAGGAGATCTCCCGGGCGTGGCCGTAGGCGCCGATCACCTCCGCCGGCTCCTCGACGCCCTCGGCCCAGGTGCCTGTGCTTTCACGGTGGGCATGGAACAGCCCCAGCCGCGCCAGGTTAGGCAGCGCAAGCGGGCCTTGCCGCGCCGCCGGGCCGGTTCCGGGGCCCTGTAAAGAGTCGCACCGCCCGTGCGCGCAGGCAGCGGCGATATGGCCCAGGGTGTCGGCCCCGGCATCGCCGAACTGCTGGGCATCCGGCGCGCCGCCGATGCCGAAGGAGTCGAGTACCAGTACGATGGCGCGAGTCATGGCGCCTCCCGACGGATCACGTCCTGAATGAGTGTAGGCAATCTGATGTCGGTGGCTGCGACGTCGTTCACTTCGATGGCGGCTCGCAGCTGGCTGGCGGCTTGCTGGGCGTCGGATTCGCTTGCCGCATGCACCCAGGCCAGCGGCCGCTCGC
>NZ_AZQX01000009.1:0-29535 GCF_000568385.1 Halomonas sp. BC04 | reverse complement strand
GACGGTCTTCCAGACCTGTCTCATGCAAGCAGAAAAACTCATTGACACAGGCAGCAAGATGCAACCGTTCGAGCGAATCAATCTCCTGTAACTCCTGCCAGCCAGGCACTGGTTCACCCCGATAAGCGGCCAGTTCAGCGCAAAACAGGGAGTGCATCACCGCTTTGCAATCGGCTTGGGTAAGCCATTGGGTCATAAATGGATTCCTGGGCAATGCAAACGACAACAGCATAAATAGTCGACCTCAGTAACCACACAGAACCGAGGCCGATGTCATGGGGTTATAACCGCTTGACAAATATCCAGTACGAATCACCAGTCAGTGCTTTCTTCATATGTACCTTCACCTTGGTGGGTTTCATTTGATAATCAAAAATATACTCAAACATGGTATTGAGGTCATCGTTCTTGACCCCTTCCTTGAAGCGACCCTGGAATTCTTTGCTCTGCGTGCAAGGTGCCACATCGGTAAAGAAGTTCTTGCCGATGACGCTTTTCGGATCGCGACCGGTGATGCTGCCTTCCGCCGCATTGTATTGCATGATCTTGCCGGAAGCATCGAGTTGGATGGCACCAAATGCCAAGGAGTCCAGTTTTTTGTCATCCATTTTTGCCAGCGAATTTTCAATATCATCACTGCCGAAAATCACTTTATCTAGTGCCATTTCCACAACTCCTGCGCCTTTCAATGGTTACTGCCGTGTAGCAGAAACAGATTATACCATATCTATACATAAGTGATACAAAACCATCACAGACTAACAGCAGCCCTTCTCCTGGGCAAGTACTGGATACGATTGCAGGAAGCCCTGCGGCCTCGACCAGCAAGGGGAGACGTCCGGCACTATCTCGGGCGAAGGGGGGGCCAAGCACTGCATGTGCCCGTCAGGAAGCGTCAAGTCGCAGGGCCATCTCTCGGTAACGTTCCAGGATGAAGGGCCAGCCGTATTCCGAGGCCATGGCTTTGCAATATGCCTCGGCGCCTTCGCCATGGTGATTAAAATCATGAGCCAATCAGATGCTCCACGAACCAGGCAGATTGCGTCGAACCGCCCCCACCTGAGCTCAACAGCCTGTTAGGCTCTTGGTGATGATAAAAATCGGAGATGACGCTGCCACATGAACACACGGGACCCCACCGCCCCAGAACATCCCGCAACCGAACAGTTCGACGCTGCGCTGGAGCGACTCGCACAAGCACGACTGGCGGAACCACTGGCCGCCAAGGACGAGGTACTGGAATCCGCCAGGGCCGTGATGACGCTCCCCGGCGGGCTGGATGCCCTCTATGCCCGGGTGTCGGCCATCGAATCGGCGGGCGTCTTCGCCAACAGTGACTGGGAGCAACCGGTCATCCTGCAACCCGCCCTGGCCATGCGCTCGTTGAGACAGGGTGAGGCCAGCCTCACGGTCATCGAAGTACTCAATGAAATTCGCCTGCTGGCCGTGGCGAGAGGCGATGTCTTTCACCCGGGCATCTCGCCGAACAGGCCCAACGCTTCCTGAACCAGGTGATGGCACTCAACCTCGACCTGCTGTCCGCAACGTTGAGCGAGGCCGACCGTGAGCGCCCCGAGGCACTGGGTGACATCGTGCATTCGCTGTACCGGTACCTGCTCGAGAGTCTCGGGTACGAGAACATCCTCGAGAGCCTGGTGGGGGAAGTCAGCCGGCTGCTCTCCCAACGCCCGGTCCAGACGGAAAGCATCAAGCAGATGATCGGCCAGATTGCCGAGTGTCTCTTCGACCCCGAACCCGACACCGCCGGCATGAATAATGCGGCGCGCCTGGTCAGTGCCCTCTTCGGTCCGACTCCTGGCTGTCGTGACGACCCGGGGCTGACGGTTTATCGCCAGCGTCTTGCGGCGATGAACGAAGTCGCGCTCGCCGATGAGGCCGTCGATTTCGCTCGGGCGATGCACGACACCGGCCTGGTCTCGCCCTATCACCCCCTGCTCCTGCGACACTTGCGTGACCACCGAGACGAGTTGATACCCACCGCCCTGGGCTTGAGCATGACGGGCCTCGACCTCCTGCAGTGCTACACCCAACTGGTGCACACCCTGATCGACGAGGCTGTCTATCCGGAAACCTGCCAATCGGTATACGGCCTGGCCATGCTGCTCGAGCGCGGCACCTTGTTCACTCCCCCCGTTGCCTCGGCACTTTGGCGGCAAATCGGCCTGACGCTGTGCGTCGAATCATCGCAAAAGTTGGCCAGGGTCTTCGGCGATGCGCATTCCCCACGCGTCTTTCTGCTCGCCGGCATCATGGGCCTGTTGGGCCAGCCGCTGGGGATCGGCCAGGGTAACAATCCGACCTGCCAATCGGTGATCGGCCTTTCCATGTGGGCCTACAACGACCCCGACTATCTGCTACAGCTTGTTGCCTGGGCCGCCAGGGATGACGAGATCATCATGCGCTTCGAGGGCCAGCGAGTCTCTTCCAGGGAGCTTGAGGCCGGCCTGGCGAAAGAGCCACCGGTCGATGTCGACGCGGTGTCGTTGATTCTCGTGGCACACCTGGACCGTATCTATATCGAAATGGGTCGGCTATGCGGTGAGCGCGAAGATGACCTCCATCGCTGGATCAATCCGGAACTCTACGGCTGGTGGGTGGGCGAAGGCTTTCGTGTGGTGGTGGACATATACACGAACAAGCTCGACGACCACGAGGGCTTCATTCGACACTTCTATGCCTCCTATCACCCCTTCTACAACGGCAACCTCCCGGTGGTCCACCCCCAGCCGGCGGGCATCGCCGTCACCGACAGTGGCGCGCGCCTGGTGGGGCGGCATGCGATCACCATCCTCCGCGTCGCCCTGGACCCCGCCAGCGAGATGCGCGTTTATTTCTTCAACCCCAACAATGACAGCGGCCAGAACTGGGGCCAGGGAATACACTGTGCCACCCAGGGCCACGGCGAACGCCCCGGCGAGGCCTCCCTGCCAATTGCCGAGTTTGCCTCTCGGCTCTTTGTCTTTCACTATGACCCCCTCGAGGTGGGTGACCCCCAGGCAGTGCCGGAAACCGAGGTGACACGCATCGCCGAGCTGGGCAAGACCAGCTGGGCAAAGGGTCTCTGATAACAGGCCGGATACCACTGCATAAGAAAAATACGCTGTAGGAGCAGCTTCAGCTCGCGACTGGAGGCCGCAGTCCTCCCGGCTGTGTTGCCGAGGTCCGCGACGGCAACTGACGTTGCAGCCTCTGCCGGGCGCCTGACGGCGCCAGTCGCGATGCGGAGTCGGAGCGCCGAACCGAGCGCTCCAACAAGGTCTGCAACTTCCGCATTGTAGGAGCAGCTTCAGCGATCAGCAAAACGATAGCAAACCCACAGAACTTGCCCATCACCCCGCTTCCGAACGACGCCTTTTCATCCGGTACATATCGCCATCCGCCTGGCTCATCAAGGTATCGACATCCTCCCCGTCCGCGGGATAGCAGGCCACACCGATACTGCAGGAGATCTTGTTGATGTCGCCGAATTCAGCGCCCAGCGGCTCGGCCAAGACCGCGAGTATATGCTCCACCTTGGTGGAAACGGCATCCGCCGACTGAATGTCCGTCAAAAGAACAGTGAATTCATCACCGCCCATACGGGCCACCGTGTCCGTTTCACGTACGCAGCCTTCCAATCGCCGAGCAATTGCACAGAGCACAAGGTCACCCACCGCATGGCCATGAGCATCATTGATATCCTTGAAGTCGTCGATATCCAGAAACAGCAAGGCCAGGCTATTCTGGTGGCGATGAGCCGCACGCAAGCCCGAGTCCAGCCGATCATTGAACAGGGATCGGTTGGTCAGCCCTGTCAGCGGATCATGGTGGGCGAGAAATCGTAATTCCTCCTCGGCATGCCTCAGGGCCGTCACGTCCCGCGCGACGCCGATTCGCACCCCCTCCTCCTCGGACCATTGGGCAGACCAGAGGATAAAGACGATACCGCCATCCTTGCGGAGATATCGGTTGCAGAAATCGACGTGGGACTGGCCATTCATGACCCGGTAAATGGAGGCCCGTGTTTGCGCCAGGTCGTCAGGATGCCAATAGTCGGAAATCGTGGTGCCGATCAGCTCGTCGGCACGGTAACCGAGCAGCGTCTCACAGGCATCACTGACGAAGACAATCTTGTCGTGCTCATCAACCACGAAGACCGTGTCCAGCATCAGGTGGATCAGCTTGGGGTAGAGAGCATCCAGGTCAACGGGCATCAGGCATGGGGATCCGGTTCAAGTCATCCAACTGTAGCACGAAGACGAGCGACGAGATGCGCGCCTGTTTCTCCACCCCCAACAGTGACAGCTGACAGCACTAGGCCAGGAAAGCACCTGTACCTCCGAGCCACCGCGATCGCCCTGGCGAGACCTTCCTGCCGTATCACTACATTCGAAAAAAGTTGCACAAGCAGCTTCGGCTCTGGTCCGTCGCATCGGCGACTGGAGGGCGCAGGCCTCCCGGCGGTGTTGACCGCATCGGCAATCAGTACAAACGGCAGGAATCGGCCATTGAGATTATCCTGATGTATCACGTTTGGCTCAGCTGCCGCCCGCTTACGGACGATCCCTTGAAGCGATTTTTAGGCGCCGTGAGCATGTTGTTTCTCCAGAATAACCAGTGCAATTCCACCGAGGATAGCGATGGACGCCAATACTAACCGCAACGATATGGATTCGCCCAGCATAACGACACCGCCCGCAGCCGCAATGACCGGAACACTGAGTTGCACCGTCGCAGCACTGGTGGCTTTCAATGCAGGCAATACTGTGTACCAGATGGCGTAGCCTATTCCGGATGCAAGCGCACCCGATGCAACTGCGTACCAGAATCCAGCAGGATCCAGTGATGAACCGCTCAACATTATCAAGCTCAGCACTACTGCGATTGGGACGGCGCGCAGAAAATTTCCCGCTGTTACCCGGAGGGGGTCACCTGCAGCTTTTCCTCGCAAGGAATAGATCCCCCATGCAACCCCAGCCCCTAGCATCAATGTGGAGCCAGCGAGTGGCGGTGCCGTGAGCCCCGGCAACAACAGAATCACCAGTCCCGCTAGAGCGAGAAACACACCGATGATCTGCAGCGTCCGCAACCGTTCTCCCGCGTATATGCCATAACCGATCATTGTCGTCTGGACAGCGCCAAAGAGCAGCAACGCACCGGTTGCCGCTGACAAGCTCACATAGGCAAACGAAAATCCGGCGGCATAAGCAAACAATGCAAATGCCGATGACCAGTTTCCACCGCCCGTAAATGTGCCACGGCGCATTTGCACAATCAGCCACAGAACCACTGCTCCGGAGATCAACCGAATGGCAGTAAAGCTCGCCGCATCAATGCTGGTGTCTTTGAGTGCAATCCGGCAGAGCAGTGAATTACCTGCAAACGCAACCATAGCAAGCGACGTCAGAGCAATGATGCGTGCATACGACATTGGAAGTTTTCCTAAGCGCCATTGAGCGTCTGTACTCTAGAGCGCCCGACAGGTATTAGACGGCGCGCCCGTTGATTGACTTGAACTTGCCTATTGCCTTTGTCGGCATGGCCACTTCAGGTCGTCTCCTGCCTTCATTGCATACCCCAGTCGCTGCCGATAACGAGACGCCTTCACCGGGCTAAGGCAACCTCCGCCAGTTCAAGCTACCTCCAACCACCATCGATGCATACCCCGGTGGCCCTTGAAATTCATCGATGCAGCCCGTAACGACGGCTTCAGGTTGATTATCGGCCTATCTCAACCCTACCTTTCCCGGCAGTGTAAAGCTACGTAACAGCCAAAAACATTGCTGGGTGTCATGTCGTTGAGAGTTGCTGGAAAACACCTCCATCGCGCATGCTAAGGGCTCTCGCTTCCCTGCCCCGCTCACCTGGAGATTCGACATGACGCAGCCCCGCCTCGGTTTCATCGGCATCGGCCTGATGGGCGACCCCATGACCCGCCGCCTGCTTGACGCCGGTTATGCCGTTACGGTGTGGAACCGCACCCCGGAGAAGTGCGATGCGCTGCGCGCTGCCGGTGCCACGGTGGCGAGCTCCATCGGCGAGCTGGTGGAGGAGGTAGACGTGGTGATGCTGTGCCTGGCCAATACCCGCGTGGTGGAGAGCGTGGTATTCGGCGAAGGCGGCGTGGCGGCCCATGGTCGCGCTGGGCAGCGGCTGGTGGATCTTTCCAGCAGCGACCCGGCCGCCACACGGGACTATGCCGAGCGGCTTGAGGACGAGTGCGGCATGCGCTGGATCGATGCCCCGGTCTCCGGCGGCGTGGCRGGGGCCGAGGCCGGTAGCCTGGCGGTCATGTGCGGCGGGGCACAGGAAGATATCGAAGCCGCGCGTCCCCTGCTCGCCCCGCTGGCGGCGCGGGTCACCCACATGGGCCCGGTGGGCGCGGGCCAGGTCACCAAGGTGTGCAACCAGATGATCGTCGGCTGTCAGGCGGCGGTGATCGCCGAGATGGTGGCGCTGGCGGAGGCCAGCGGCGTGGATGCCTCGCGACTGACCGAGGCGCTGGCCGGCGGCTTCGCCGATTCCAAGCCGTTTCAGATCCTGGCCCCGCGCATGGCGGCCAGCGAGTTCGACAACCCGGCCTGGCATCTGCGCACTCTGCTCAAGGATCTCGACATGGCGGTGGCCCAGAGCCAGCGCGCCGGCAGCGCCACGCCCATGAGCGGCCTGGCCGCCCAACTGATGCGCACCCATATCAGCCATGGCCATGCCGGGCACGACCCGGCAACGCTGGTGGAAACCTATCGCCCCACCTCGTGACGGGGCGCCTCCCCTATCGCCGGGTCTGGGACTAGACTAGCCAGATAGACCTCAACCTGGGCCTGTACTAGCCATGCCGGCACAACCTCGCGAAAAGGCCAACGTGGCCATTCTGGTCACCGGCCAGACCCTGTTCATGATCGCCGCCATCACCGTGATGACGCTGAGTGGCGTGGTGGGCCAGCAGCTGAGCCCCGACCCGGGCCTGGCCACTCTGCCCATTGCCCTGATGATGGTAGGCACGGTGATCTCCACACTACCGGCGTCGCTGTTCATGAAGCGGGTGGGCAGAAGGCAGGGCTTCATCACCGGGGCCGCCGTGGGCGGCGTGGGTGGCGGCATGCTCAGCTTCGCCGCCATTGCCGCGGGTTCGTTCTGGCTGTTCTGCGCCGGAAACCTGCTGCTGGGCTCTACCAGGGCTTCGCCATGTACTACCGCTTCGCCGCCGCCGACGTGGCCAGCCCCGCCTTTCGCAGCCGCGCCATCTCCTATGTCATGGCCGGCGGGGTGGTCGCCGCCTTCCTGGGGCCGTGGAACGCCAGCGTCACGCTGGCTGGGTCGCCGGCGTGCCCTCGGGCGCCCCCTATATGATCATTGCCCTCATGGCCCTGGTGGCCATCGTGCTGCTGTCCCAACTGCGCGTGCCGGCCAGTGGCGAACCGCAGCCCGGCGACCTTTCCCGCCCCATGGCGGCCATCGCCGCACAGCCGGCGTTCCTGGTGGCGGTGCTGGCCGGCGCCGTGGCTACGCCATCATGGTGCTGGTAATGACGGCCACCCCACTGGCCATGCGCTCGGCGGGCTTCGAGATGAGCCAGGTTGCCTTCATCATGCAGTGGCACGTGCTCGGAATGTTCGCCCCGTCGTTCGTCACGGGCAGCCTTATCGCCCGCTTCGGCGTGGACCGCATCCTGCTGGCAGGGGCGGCGCTTCTCGCCGTGGCCGTGCTGCTTGCTAACCTGGGCCAGACCATCGGCCACTTCTGGATGGCCCTGGTACTGCTCGGGGTCGGCTGGAACTTCCTCTTCATCGGCGGCAGTGCTTTGCTCTCCACCGTTCACTCCGAAACGGAACGGGGCAAGGTGCAAGGCATCAACGACCTGATCATCTTCTCGCTGGTTGCCGTCGGCTCGCTGATGTCGGGGCAGCTGTTCCATCGGCTGAGCTGGGAAACCCTCAACCTGGCCATGCTGCCACTCATCTTGCTGGTCGCGCTGTCGATACTGGGCTGGTCGCTGGGGCGTCGTGTCGCCAGCCGCCGTAGCCTTGACTGAGCGCCGGCTTATCTTGCGTGGCATCTCGTCACCTGCAGCCGCCCCTGGCTGCTACCCGTAGGGTTTGTTCCTTTCCTCGCCCTTCCGTACACTTGTTTGACCTCCCCCTACCCTACTTGACGCTGAGGCAGGACCATGGCTTTCGATTCGACTTCCACCTATGTGGCCACCGATGCCCTCAAGCAGGCGGTGAATGCCGCCGTGACCCTTCAGCGCCCTCTGCTGATCAAGGGCGAGCCGGGCACCGGCAAGACCCTGCTGGCCGAAGAGCTTGCGGCCTCGCTGGGCACCCGCCTGATCACCTGGCACATCAAGTCCAGCACCAAGGCGGCCCAGGGCCTGTATGAGTACGACGCGGTGAGCCGCCTGCGCGATTCGCAGCTAGGCGTCGAAGGCGTGGAGAACGTCGCCAACTACATCAAGCCCGGCAAGCTGTGGGAAGCCTTCACCGCCGACGAGCGGGTGGTGCTGCTGATCGACGAGATCGACAAGGCCGACATCGAGTTCCCCAACGACCTGCTCCAGGAGCTGGATCGCATGGAATTCCATGTCTACGAGACCGGCGAGACCATAGCCGCCCGCCACCGGCCGATCATCGTCATCACCTCCAACAACGAGAAGGAACTGCCCGACGCCTTCCTGCGCCGCTGCTTCTTCCACTACATCGAATTCCCCGATCGCGAGACGATGCAGCAGATCGTCGACGTCCACTTCCCCGACATCGCGCCGAAGCTGGTCGGCGAGGCGCTGGAGGTGTTTTTCGATCTGCGCCAGGCCCCGGGCTGAAGAAGAAGCCCTCCACCTCGGAGCTGGTGGACTGGCTGAAGCTGCTGATGAGCGACGACCTGGCCCGGGAGGCGCTCTACCAACGCGACCCGGTGAAGGCAATTCCGCCGCTGGCCGGTGCCCTGGTCAAGAACGAACAGGACACGCATTTGCTGGAGCGGCTGGCCTTCATGCTGCGTCGCCAAGGCAACCAGAGGCGCTGAGGATGTTCATTGGCCTGTTCGAGACCCTGAAGCGTGCCGGCGTGCCGGTGTCGCTACGCGAGCTGCTCGACCTTCACGCCGTGGTCGAACACGGCGTGGTTTTCGCCGACATGGAGGCGTTCTATCAGGTGGCGCGCACCGTGATGGTCAAGGACGAGCGGCATTTTGACCGCTTCGATCGCGCCTTCGCCGCCTGGTTCGAGGGGCTCGAGAACCTCGACGCCGCCATCGAGGCGCTGATTCCCGACGACTGGCTGCGCCGGGAATTCGAGAAGCAGCTCTCCGAGGAGGAGAAGGCGCAGATCGAATCGCTGGGCGGCCTCGAGAAGCTGATCGAGACCTTCAAGAAGCGCCTGGAAGAGCAGAAGGAGCGCCACGCCGGAGGCAACAAGTGGATCGGCACCGGCGGCACCAGCCCCTTCGGCGCCTACGGCTACAACCCCGAGGGTATCCGCATCGGCCAGGATGGCTCGCGCCACCGCCGTGCAATCAAGGTGTGGGACGAGCGCCGCTTCCGCGACTACGACGACAGCCTCGAACTCGGCCCCCGCAATATCAAGATGGCGCTGCGGCGGCTGCGCAAGTTTGCCCGCCAGGGCGCGGCGGAGGAGTTCGACGTGGACGCCACCATCCGCGACACCGCCCGGGACGCCGGCCTGCTCAACGTGCGCATGCGCCCGGAACGCCACAATGCGGTGAAGGTGCTGCTGTTCCTCGACGTGGGCGGTTCCATGGACGACCACATCCGCGTCTGCGAGGAGCTGTTCTCCGCCGCGCGCTCGGAGTTCAAGCACCTGGAGCACTACTACTTCCACAACTGCTTGTACGAGGGTGTCTGGCGCAAAAACCATCGCCGCACCAGTGAGCGCATTCCCACCATGGACGTGCTGCATACCTACGGCAGCGACTATCAGGTGGTGATCGTCGGCGACGCGGCCATGTCGCCCTACGAGATCACCCACCCGGGCGGCAGCGTCGAGCACTTCAATGAGGAAGCCGGTGGCGTGTGGCTCAAGCGGCTGGCCGACAAGTTCCCCCGGCTGGCCTGGCTCAACCCCATGCCACCCCGGGCCTGGGAGTACACCCACTCCACCCAGCTGATCCGTCAGTTGATCGACGACCGCATGTACCCGATGACGCTGGAGGGGCTGGAAGAGGCCATGCGTGAACTGGCTCGCTGAGCACGATAGCCTTGCAGGGCGATAACACACAGATATAGCCCCTAAGGGGTATTTCATTGCTAAATAGCCCTTTTCGGCTATGATGAAGTTGACCCTCTCAGGAGCGCCTGCCATGACCCAGCGAATCGCCGTGCTGACCGGCGATGTGATCGACTCGCGCAAGATCACGGATCGCCAGCGGCTCTATGCGCTGCTGGACGATATCCTGGCCGAACTGGCCACCCGCCACGGCGGTCGCGGCGAACGCTTCCGCGGCGACGGCTTTCAGCTGGCCCTGCCCAAGGCCGCAGCCGCCATGGAGGTGGCTATCGCCCTGCGTGCGGCACTGATTGAGCACTCCGAGGACGACCAACGCTGGGACGCCCGCATTGCGGTGGCGGTAGGGCCGACAGGCTGGCCCGACGACGGCCGGCTCGCCACCGCAGACAGCGAGCCGTTCGTGCGCTCCGGCCACGACTTGGACGGGTTGAGCGAGGGCAGTGCGCACCTGTCGCTGGCACTGCTCGACGAGACGGACGATGGTAGCCTGGCCCTGCTGACCCGCTATCTGGACGACATGGTGGCGAGCTGGTCGCGCTACTCGGCCGAGGTGGTAAGGCTCAGCATGGCGAGCGAGACCTCCCAGCAGGCCATGGCTGACCATCTGGGGATAAAGCAGCCCAGCGTGCACAAGCGGCTGCGTGCCGCCCGCTGGCCGCTGCTGGCCGATACCCTGGCCTACCTGAGCGAGCGGTTGGCGGAAAAGGATACGCAGCCATGACCTCCAACGACCTCTCCCTGCTGATGGGGCTGGTACTGGCTCACCTGGCTGGCGACTTCCTGCTGCAACCGCGCCTCTGGGTCGACGAGCGGGTGCGTCGCCTGCACCGCTCGCGCCACCTGCTCTATCACGTGCTGGTGCATGCTGGCCTGACCGCCTGGTGCTATTGGTCGCGTCCTGGCTGCTGCCGGGCTCCCCCGGTCCGCTGGGAGTGCTCATTGGTACCGCAGCGGTGGCCGCCAGCCACTGGCTGATCGACCTGGGCAAGGCGAAGTTGCCCGCGGGCCGGCTGCGCTGGTTCCTGCTCGACCAGCTGCTGCACCTGCTGGTGCTGTGCGTGCTGTGGCTGGCCTGGCTCGGCAGCCTGGCCCCACTCGAAGCCCTCGGCGCCTGGCTGCTCACGCCCACGGTGCTGGGCGTGGCGACCGCCTACCTGTTGGTGACGCGCCCCTTCTCGTTCGCCATCGCCATGGTGATGAAACGCTGGAGCAGCCAGCTGGAGGATACCGGCACCCTGGCCCAGGCCGGTACCCGCATCGGCATGCTGGAACGACTGCTGGTGCTCTCCCTGGTGCTGCTCGACCAGCTGACAGCGGTGGGTTTCCTGCTCGCTGCCAAGTCGGTATTGCGCTACGGCGACCTGCGCGACACGAAGGATCGCAAGCTGACCGAGTATGTGCTGCTGGGCACCCTGGTGAGCGTGGCGTCGACCCTGGTGCTGGGCCTGACGCTTAGACTGCTGCTGGAACGTTGAAACCGGTGACGCCCACGCATAACACACGGTCAGAATCGGCCCGATGCCGAGACGATCCTCTGGGCACTGCTGGCACGCTACCGGCCCGATGAACTCTCGGCGCTGGAATCTCCATAGCAACACGCCACCCAAGGGGTGGCGTGTTGCTATGAAGCGTTGTTGGCACAAGGCCGACCGTTACATCGTCGAAAGGCGCTCACTGTCGTTGATGCCGGACATGCGAACCAGGGCCAGGGCCTCATCGAGTGACTCGACTTCCTTGACAACGAACAGTTCGCTGTCGAGGCTGACCGGCTTGCCGGTCTTCTCGGAAAGCAGCCGTTCAAGTGCAGCGACATCCATGTTCTCGTCGAGGGGCATCACATCCACATCGGCGGTCTGGGTGCCGGGGAGATAGATGGTGCCATTGGAGAAGTCCACCGCGTAGGCGATCACCCCCGGCAGGATAAAGAACAGCAGGCCAACGCCATTGGCGATGGCCACCACGGGGTCGATGCGACCGTCCATCTGTCCCTTTCGCTCGGGATGAAACAGGGTCCCGCAACCTGACAGCGCCGTGACGGTGATGCCGACCACCAGACCGTTCATGGCACGGCGAAGCCGAGAATGACGAAGCCTGGGCTGCATGGCGGGGCTCATGAGAGGCTCATGACAGGGTCTCCGGATAGGGATGTCAGCGGCACCGTGGCATTGCCGCACCGGGTACCGAGAGGCAAAATCGGAGCGAGTTTACCATAGCCCGACTTCATACAATCGTTTACCTTTCTCACGGAGGCAGCCATGGCCGAGATCGCCATCAGCACCTGCCAGGGGAGCGCCATCGCGCCCCGCCTCGATGACCTGGCTCGGCTGAGGATGCGCGTCTTCCGCGACTTTCCCTATCTCTACGACGGCGACTTCGCCTATGAGGCCGACTATCTGCACCGCTATGCGGAGTGCCCGGAGAGCCTGTTCGTGCTGGCCTTCGATGGCGACGCCTGGTGGGTGCATCCACCGGCATGCCGCTGGCCGCCGACATGGCAGAATTTCGCGCCCCCTTCGAGCGAGCCGGCTTCGATATCGATAGCGTCTTCTACTATGGCGAGTCGGTACTACTGCCGAGCTACCGCGGCCGCGGCATCGGCAAGGCCTTCATGCAGGCGCGGGAACGGCATGCCGGCGAGCGCGGCTTCTCGACCGTGGCCTTCTGTGCCGTGGAACGCCCCGACGACCACCCGCTGAAACCGGAAGGCTACGTGCCGCTGCACGGTTTCTGGCGCTCTCGCGGCTACGAACGCCATCCGGCCCTCGCCACCACCTTCCACTGGAAGGATATCGGCGAGCCTGAGGAGACCGACAAGCCGATGGTGTTCTGGCTAAAGTCGCTGGGATAACACCCAGGGCAATCGCGGTTGGCTTCGTCACTCGGGGCTGCTCCGTCGACAGGGCCCGGGGCGCCGGACCGTCGATGAGGCGCTGTAAACCCATCCCTGGGCGCTACATTTGCCATCCCTGGCAAATGACCTCCTCTTCGCCCTGCCCCCGGCGCCCCTCGTCATCAAGGGCGGGTGTCCTGATCTCCGTCATGCCCTTTTGCCGCCATTCCCCGTTGCCCGTACAATGCCCCAAACGCCGCCGTCGCGGCACGCCGACTTATGCCAAGCCCAGCTGGAAGGAAACGCCGGACCCATGCGCGCCACTCAACTGTTGATCGCCACCCTGAAGGAAACCCCCGCCGACGCCGAAGTGATCAGCCACCAGCTGATGCTGCGTGCCGGCATGATCCGCCGCCTGACTTCCGGCCTCTACACCTGGCTGCCAGTGGGCCTGCGCACGTTGCGCAAGGTGGAGCGTATCGTGCGTGAAGAGATGGACCGCGCCGGCGCCCAGGAGGTGCTGATGCCGGCGGTGCAGCCCGCCGAGCTGTGGCAGGAGTCCGGCCGCTGGGAGCAGTACGGCCCCGAGCTGCTGCGGCTGAAGGATCGCCACGAGCGCGACTACTGCGTCGGTCCCACCCACGAAGAGGTGATCACCGACCTGATGCGCCGTGAGCTGGCAAGCTACAAGCAGCTGCCGGCCAACTTCTACCAGATCCAGACCAAGTTCCGCGACGAGATCCGCCCGCGTTTCGGCGTGATGCGCTCCCGCGAGTTCATCATGAAGGATGCCTACTCCTTCCATATCGACCAGGCCTCCCTGAAGGAGACCTACCAGGCGATGTACGATGCCTATGTGCGCATCTTCACCCGCCTGGGCCTGGACTTCCGCCCGGTTTTGGCCGACACCGGCGCCATCGGCGGTACCGACTCCCACGAGTTCCACGTGCTGGCCGACTCCGGTGAGGACGCCATCGTCTTCTCCAACGAGTCCGACTACGCCGCCAACATGGAGAAGGCGGAAGCCCTGCCGGCGCCGCTGGGCGTCACTCCGGAGCGCCCCGCGCCCAGCGAGGATCTGCGCCTGGTCGAGACGCCGAATGCCAGGACCATTGCAGCCCTGGTGGAGCAGCATGGCCTGCCGATCGAGAAGACCATCAAGACGCTGATGGTGCGTGCCGCCGAGGGCGGCCTGATCGCCCTGCTGGTGCGTGGCGACCATGAGCTCAACGAGATCAAGGCGGAGAACCTTCCCGAAGTGGCCGAGCCGCTGACCATGGCCACGGAGGAGGAAATCCGTGCCGTGGTGGGTGCCGGCCCGGGGTCGCTGGGCCCGGTGAATCTCGACATGCCGATCATCGTCGACCGCAGCGTGGCGCTGATGAGCGACTTCGGTGCCGGCGCCAACGTCGACGGCAAGCACTATTTCGGCATCAACTGGGAGCGCGACGCCCCCCTGCCCCAGGTGGCCGACCTGCGCAACGTGGTCGAGGGCGACCCCTCGCCGGATGGCAAGGGCACGCTCTCCATCAAGCGCGGCATCGAGGTGGGCCACGTCTTCCAGCTGGGAAAGAAGTACTCCGAGGCCATGAACGCCACGGTGCTGGACGACAGCGGAAAGGCTACCCACCCCTGGATGGGTTGTTACGGCATCGGCGTGACCCGTGTAGTAGCCGCCGCCATCGAACAGAATCATGACGCAGGCGGCATTATCTGGCCCGATGCCATCGCACCCTTCCACATTGCCCTGGTGCCGATGAACGCCCACAAGTCGCAGCGGGTCCGCGAGGAGTCCGAGCGTCTCTATGCCGAACTCACCGCCGCCGGCTTCGACGTGCTGCTTGACGATCGCGACCTGCGCCCGGGCGTGAAATTCGCCGATCAGGAGCTGATCGGCATACCCCACCGCCTGGTGGTGGGCGACCGGGGCCTGGACAAGGGCGAGCTGGAGTACAAGGGGCGTCGCGACAGCGAAGCGACCATGGTGCCGGCTGAGCAGATCCTCGCGTTCCTGCGCCAGCGGTTTGAAGGCTAGGCCAATGCCGCCGCTTGCCGCCTGGCTACTGGCAGGGTTGATCGTCCTGCCGAGCGGCGTCGCCTGGGCGAACCAGACGCCGGACGCCGATGAGGCAGGTTTTCTCGGTGCGCTGTCTACGAACACCCAGCCGGCGAGCAACTCGCCGACGAACAACCGGACGACGGCGCCCCGTGTCCAGGTACTGCCGGACATTCCCTCGACGCTGCGTGCCACCCTCGACGCGGTCACCACGGCGGAGCTGCCGGCGGAATCGGTGTGGGCGGCACGCCAGTGGATGAACACGATGGAGCCGCGCCTGGCCCGCTACGTCTCGGATGCCGAACTGCGCCGGGAGATGCTGGGACGCATCTATCACGAGGCCCAACTGGCCGGCCTGTCGCCGGAGATCATCCTCGCGGTGATCCAGGTGGAGAGCGCCTTTCGTGCCGATGCGGTCTCCTCGGCCGGCGCCGTGGGGCTGATGCAGATCATGCCCTTCTGGATTCGCGAGCTGGGCCGTCCGGCGGATGAACTCAAGGACCCCTGGCTCAACCTGCGCTACGGCAGCACCATCCTCGCTCACTACCTGGCCGTGGAGCGCGGCGACCTCACCCGGCACTTGCCCGCTACAATGGCAGCCTGGGCCAGACCTGGTATCCGGAACGGGTGATGGCCGCCTGGCGCAGCCACTGGTGGATTGCGCGCTGAAACTTAGCAACCCTGTTCAAGATTCCAGGCGTACCTGCCGATATGGAATAGGCAACATGTCCCGACGATTCTCAGCCATTGGAGCCCTCCATGATCCACCCGCGCGGCACACTCGCCAGGGCCGCCTGGCTGTTTCTTTGCCTGGGACTAGTGGCCCCTGCCGCACAGGCCACCCGCATCGTCATCATCGATGCGGACAGCGGTGAGCCGCTTGAGAATGCCGTGGTCGAGATCCAGACCGGCACAGCGGAGCCGACGCAGTCTGCCGAGGTCATGCAGCGTGATGCGGCCTTCCACCCCCACGTTTCGGTCATTCCTACCGGTAGTGCAGTAAGCTTTCCCAACCGCGACACCACCCGGCATCACGTCTACTCATTCTCCCCGGCAAAGACCTTCGACCTTGAGCTCTATCTGCAAGAGACACCGCCACCGGTGCACTTCGACCGTACCGGTGTCGTGGTGCTGGGCTGCAACATTCATGATCAGATGCAGGCCTTCATCGTGGTCAGCGATGCCCTGCATGTCGCCGTCACCGCAGACGATGGCCTGGCCGAGTTGGGTGGTTTGCCCACAGGCAACCACAATGTGCGCGTCTGGCATCCTCAACTATCGGATACGCACCAGCAATGGTGGGAAGGCAGCGTGGAGAACGATCAATCACTGACGGTGTCGCTGTCGCTTGAGGGAACGCCGCCACCGCCAGAGACGCTTTCCCCCCTGCAACAACGCTTCCGCGATGCCGCCCAACAGCACGCCGAGCAGAACTGAGATGGCGATATGACATTCCGCTTACGCCTATTGGTCGTGATGCTGCTGGTCGTGGTGGTGTCGCAGCTGGTCACCGGCGGCGCCCTGCTGCGCGCCATCTCCCAGGATGCGCTGGAAAAAGGCGACCGCGACCTGGGTGTCGGGCTCCGGGTGCTGGATCAGGTGCTCGATGAGCGCGGCAGACTGTTGCAAAACAACGTCGAGATCCTCGCCAATGACTTCGGCTTCAAGAGTGCTGTCGCCACCCGGGATACCGGCACACTGCAGTCGGTACTCGCCAATCACGGCGACCGCGCCGGTGCCGACATGGTATTGCTCAGCGACCTCGACGGCACACTGCTGGCGAGCAGCCATCACCCCCAGGGAGCGGCCATGCCCTTCCCCACGCTTTGGGAACAGGCAAGGGCAGCCGGAGCAGCCGTCGAAGTGGTTATCGATGAGGGCAAGCCCTACGAGTTCGTGCTGCTGCCGGTCCGCGCCCCCAACCTGATCGGCTGGGTCGGCATGGGTTTCATGATTGACCAGGCGCTGGCCAGCGAGATCCACTCACTGACCCGACTGGACATCAGCTTCATCACCCATCGTGATAGCGGAGAACCCGGGCATCGAGTGTCGTCGCGCGAAAACCTCGATGCCGCAGCCTCCCACCGACTCACCGCCGAGCTGGCCTCCGGACGCTTCCTCCAGACGAGTGCCTTCACCAAGGACGATCGCTACCTGACTCGTGCAAAGCTTCTGCAAAGTGATGCCGGCAACCAGACCTATGCGGTCGTCCAGGCATCCCGTGAAAGCCTGCTCGGCGCCTACCGCGACCTGCAGTGGCAACTGGGCGGCGTACTTGCCGTGATTCTACTGTTCACCGCGGCTCTGGCGGCCTGGAGCGCAAGAAGCATGGGACGCCCCTTGAGCGTGCTGGCCGATGCCGCCAGGAATATCGGCCGGGGGCAGAACCTGAAAAGCGTCGATGTGACCCCGCATGGCGAGATAGGACTTCTGGCGGATACGCTGCTCTCCATGCAGGAGGACATTCGCCAGCGCGAACAGACCCTGCTGCATCAGTCTCGCCACGACCGGCTTACCGGCCTGCCCAATCGCAGCTCGGCCCAGGAGGATACTGAGGCCCTGATCCGCCAGCAGACCCGGTTCAGCCTGCTGCGCATGGAGATACTCGATTTCCGGCGCATCAATGATACCTTCGGCTACGCGCTCGGCGATCGGGTGCTGATCACTCTGGCCCAGCGCCTTAGAGACCTTCCGCCCCCCGTGCGCAACGCCTACCGCCTCGGTACGGACGAATTCCTGCTGGTGGTCGAGGTCTCGGCATGCGATGACCACTGGGTCGAATCACTTCTGACAGGGCTTTCGCAACCCATCGACCTCAATGGATCACCGATCCATCCGGACCTGCTCGTTGGCGAAGCGAATCACCCTGACCATGGCAACGACGTAAACCTGCTGCTGCGCCGGGCCGATATCGCCCTGCATACGGCGAGTGCTCGACACCAACGCCACCAACGCTATCTCGAGGGCCAGGACGAGGAGCACCTGCGCCAGCTCACACTGATTCGCGACCTGCAGCACGCCGTGACCTGCGATCAGCTTCACATGGTCTACCAGCCCAAGATCGATGCCAGTAACGGTGAGGTGGTGGAGTTCGAGGCCTTGATGCGCTGGCAGCATCCCTCACTCGGTTTTATTCCGCCCGATGAGTTCATCACCCTGGCCGAGCGCTCCGGAAACATTCGGCCGCTGAGCCGCTGGATGTTCCAGTCCGTGTGCAGCCAGCTTGCCGCCTGGCAGCGCCAGGGACAGCGTCTCTCCGTGGCGATCAACCTCTCCGCCGCGGACCTCGTCGACACCGACCTGGCCGACCTGCTGCTCGACCATCTCCGCCACCATGGCCTGCAAGCTGACCAGCTAGGCCTCGAGATCACCGAGAGCGCCGTCATGGAGGACGCGACCCTGGCCAGCCATTCACTCAACCGGCTGCGGCAGGCGGGCCTGACGATATCCGTTGATGACTTCGGCACTGGCTACTCTTCGCTGGCACAGCTCAAGCGGCTGCCGGTTGGCGAACTCAAGATCGACAAATCCTTCATCCTCCAGCTCGACAGTGAAGACGATGACGCCACGATCGTGCGCTCCACCATCGAAATGGGCCACAGCCTGGGGCTGCGCATCGTGGCCGAAGGGGTCGAGAATGCCGCCAGCGCGGCGCTGCTGAAGGAGTACGGCTGTGACTTCCTCCAGGGGTATTGGATCGCTCGCCCCCTGCCCGCCGACAGCGTGATCGAATGGCTAGGTGGCAATAATCCGTTCCCCCTCTCCTCGATGGGGCATGCCAAATGACGACTTGCCGCTCCGTCCTGCCGGCATGGATGCTAGCCAGTGCACTCCTCGCCCTGTGCCTGATCACCGGCCCCGCCCTCGCCGGCAGTCGCCTGCTCGCCACCGGCGGCGTCAGCCAGGTCGAGGGGGCCGCCGGTGGCGGCCTATCGCCATGGGGTGTCCTGGCGGGCAACGCCAGCGAGGGCGAACTGGCCGCAACCGCCTTCGCCAGCGTCGCCCCGCTGAGGGACTATCGACTGACGGTGGGCGGTGTTGCCCTCAACCTGCATGACCGCCTGGAACTCAGTCTTGCTCGCCAGCGCCTTGACCTGGACACGCTGGGCGGTCGCCTCGAGCAGCAGGTCGCGGGCGCCAAGCTGCGGCTGATCGGTGACCTGATCTACCACCCTTGGGGGATATGGAGCCTGGGGGTGCAACACAAGCAACTGGAGGACGGCACCCTGCCATTGGCAGTGGGCGCCACCGACACGCGGGGTAGCGACATCTACCTGAGCGGCAGCAAGCTGTTGCTTGCTGCCGTGGCCGAGCGAAACCTGCTGCTCAACCTCACCCTGCGCTCGACGTCTGCCAACCAGGGTGGCCTGCTGGGGTTTGGGGGCGATAGGGAGGGGGGACGCTCACTGGTAGCAGAAGGCGCGGCCGGGATCTTCCTGACCCGGCGCTGGGTCGTCGGGGCGGAATATCGGCAGATGCCCGACAACCTCTCCTTTGCCCGTGAAGACGATTGGCGCAGCCTCTACTCGGCCTACTTCTTCAGCCCCCACCTGTCGCTGACGGCTGCCGCACTGGACCTTGGCTCGATCGCCGGGCTCGAGCGTCAGCGCGGCGGCTATCTATCGATACAGCTCGCATTCTGAGTCCTATTGGTGCTGAGTCATTTTGGTGATGAGTGTTACTGGAGAAAAGCGCATGAAAGCCCTGTGGACGACAGCCCTTGCAATGGTGCTATTGCTGGGCGGCTGCGCTCAACGCCCGGCCGAACCCACGCTTTACCAGCAGCTCGGTGGCAAGCCGGGGGTGGCCACGGTGGTCGAAAGCCTCATGTATCGCATCGCCGACGACCCACAGCTCATTGGTTTCTTCACCCACACCAATATCGACCACTTCGTCGCTTCACTGGAGCAGCAGCTATGCGACCTGGCTGATGGCCCCTGCCGTTACCAGGGCCCGCCCATGGATCGCGCCCATCAGCACATGGGCATCGACAACGCCGACTTCAACCGCCTGGTGGGCCATATGGAGCAGGCCATGATCGACGAGGGGATTCCTCTGGGGGCGCGCAACAGGCTGCTGCGGCGCCTGGCGCCGTTACATGGTGAGATCATGCGCTATCAAACCCGACCGCCGACCTCCTGACGTAGCGGCAATCAACCGGCAAGGTACTGAATGACAGGACGAGCGAAGACTCGCCCCCAGGCTGATGGCGTGAGCCTCAATTACCTTGGAGTTTCATGTCGCAGCTGTCGGAGACTTCTTGTGCTTGTGCCAGTTGCCACCCATCGCGCCCGCAGGCCTTGACCCTGTAGAGGGCCTGGTCCGCGGCGGCATAGCCGGCATCGAAACCGGCCTGGCCAGCGATGAAGCGTGCCGCCCCGACGCTGAAGGTGACGATGGCTGAGCCGGGATGGTCAGGATGGTGCAAGGCCACCTCGCGCAGGCCCCCTACCAGCCGTTCACAGTGGCCTGCCAGTGCACCATCGTCAGCACAGTCGATCAGGGCAGCGAATTCATCGCCTCCCATTCGGTAGAGTCGTGCCTGCCCACCCAGCGTCTCGTCGATCAACCGTGCCAAGTGCCGCAACAGCTTGTCCCCGTCGGGGTGCCCGAGACAGTCGTTGTACTGCTTGAAGAAGTCGATATCGATCAGAATCAGCCCCAAGGGCTGACCCTCGCAGGCCAGTACCTCCTGATGGAGTGCACTGCGATTGCCGACGCCCGTCAGCGGGTCGCTGAGGGCACGCGCCATCCATGCCAGGCTTTCCCGGGTGGCACGCTCGGCACTGCGCCGATGTCGCTCGTGCATCCACCAGAAGACCAGGCCCATGAGGAAGATCACCAGGCTGCCGATCAATACCTGACCCTGGTGCCGCCGGGTATCTTCGACGAAGGATGCCGTGACACTGCTGCGCCGATCCAGCTGATGCATCTCGATGTCGGTGAGACAGCGGATCGGGTCCAACAGGCCTTGCCGCAGGTCCTGGGGCAAGACACCCGCTTCCGAGCGCAACAGCTGCTTCATCTCATCAAGTGCGGCCAAACTCGGCCGCGTACAGCGGTATTCGTTCCGATACAGGCCGATATCGAAGAGACTGTAAGCCAGCTCCAGCTGGAAATGTGCCTGATGCCGGCGCTCCTCGTCTACGGGATCCACCAGCAGGATATCCAGGCTCTGCTGCAGGTATTCTCTCGAACGGGTGGCCAGTTGCTGCCCGGTCAGGTTGCCGGCCTGACTGAAGTAGGCGTGTATCTCGGGATAGACCCAGCGGGTCTGGTAGGTGATCAGCAGCATCAAGAGCGTAAAGCTCATCAGGCTGAGCCAAAGCCACCCCAGGTGCCGTCTCCAGCGTGGGGCTGGTTTCACGGCACCGACTCGATGCGCTTGATCATCCAGACCCAGTCATTGAAGTTGCGCAGGTTCGCAGGGGCGCGGTCACCGTAGTCGCGCTCGACAAGGCGTACCGGGCCCCGATCACGCAGCGACAGGGGCTCGCCATCCTGGTGCGTGACCAGGATCCAGTTGTCATCGTCCCAGCCACCAAGGGCGACGTCATAGTCATCCCAGGCGTAAAAGTGCAGGGTCTCCGGCACGCCACCGAGATGGGCTGCCAGCAGATCGCGAAACACCAGGCCGCGTATCGCGACCTCTTCCGCCAGGTAGGGGTCGAAGAAGGTGAACTCGACATCGGCCTGCTCGCGCAGCGCATCCACGGAGAGAAAGATCTCCTCCCCGTTGTGCTGCAACACGATCCGGTCGGGACTGGCCGCCGCCACGGGAGTGGACAACAGCAGGCCTGCTGCCAACCATGCCGCCAGACAGATGAAAGGTCGCGAAGATCTCATGGGCTCCCTCCGTCGTTCAGGTTGTCACGCTGGTTTCTTGTTCTTGCGGATTGCTGTTACGGACTGCTGTTAAAGTTTGTTGTTGCGGGATTTAGGCAGAGTCTACCATGAAACAAAAAAATGCCGGCCCTGACGGGCCGGCTACTGGGGGATAAAATCCCCCCTCCCCTGACGACTTGCTGTGCAGCTTGGCTCAGTGCTTCTTCTTGCGACGATGGTCGCGAATCACGAAACCGACCCAACCTGCCATGAATGCGATCATCATTGCGACGGTGACCAAGCCGAAAATAACTGCGTCATCCCAGTACATGGTGTTCTCTCCCCGTCTCCAATGCGATGACTGAACTGTAGCGCGTCAACACCGGGGGAAAACTGACCTGTATCAATTTTGTATCTGCCTGCCCTCCGGCATGGCTCCGAATTTGATGCAGGTCAGTTTTTGCCACGCTTTCATTCTCAGGGGACCTTGCGGTCCTCAACCTGGGAGGCATCGATATCCGGCGGCAGGGGATGACCCTTGGCCAATTCGGCACGATTCGCCCCGCGCACCGAAAGGACCTCGAGCCGGTAGTGCAGGGTGCGGCCGGCCAGCGGATGATTGGTGTCGATTCGCACCGTGTCGCTGGCGACATCCAGGATGGTGACGATCTGCGGGCCGTCGTCCCCGGGGGTCTGGAAGCGCATTCCGGGGGCCAGGTCATCCATGGGAAAGGCGGCGCGGCCCACTTCCTGTACCAGCGCCTCGTTGCGCAGCCCGTAAGCCTCGGCAGGCATCAGGGTCACCGTCAGTTGAGCGCCCTCCTGCTTCCCTTCCAGAGCACGCTCCAATCCGGCCATGATGTTGTCATGACCATGCAGGTACTCCAGTGGAACCCCACGGGCCCGCGAGTCATCGAGTACGGTGCCCTGTTCGTCGCTCAGCACATAGTGCAGCGTCACGACCCGTTGCGGGGCGATTGTCATGGCTTTCTCCTTCGGTAATCCAGGGTGTTCCCGACTCAGTCCTGCGGGCGCAGCTGGGCCACGGGCAGTACCAGTCGCTGCTGACGGTTCAGCAGGTTGAGCAGGACGATGGCGCGCTCCTCACCCTTGTGGCTGGAAAACACCGCCTGCAGGTCCTTGAAGGGACCTTCGGTGATCTCGACGATTTCGCCGGCACGAAAATAGACATTGGCGGTGGCGTGCTGGTCCTCGACCCCCTTCTCGCGCAGCGTATCGACCAGGGCATCCTCAACCGGCAGCGGCTTGTCGCCGAAGGTGACGATCTTCAGTACACCACGGGTGGAACGAATGGGACGCCAGTTGCTGGCCACGCGGTCCAGGCGAATGAAGAGGTAGTGGGGAAACAGCGGTTCATTCAACCAGACCAGCTTTCCCGCCCGCTTCTTCTGCACCTCCAGCACCGGGTGAAAAAGGTCGTAGCCCTGGTTTCCCAGATGCTCGGCGGCACGGAAGGACTCTCCTCCCTTGCACTGGATGACGTACCATCGCGGCAGGTCATCCTCGGCGTCGACCGGTGGGCATGTGGAATCGCTCATGAAGGGGCTCCTGATCGAGATATCCTGCTGGTATCGCTGTCGGGGCTCTGCAACAATCGGACAGCCATTGCCTGCCGCTCGCCCCGCCGAGCGGTGGTCATTCTAGCATCGTTGAGCGTTATCGGGCGGCCCACCCGCCCGGGGCTACCGAGCCAAAAGGAGCGGCATACCGAATGTCCACCCCCATCGCCCGTCGCAGCTGGCGTTCCGCCATGGCCATCTACCTGCGCGCGCCCGTGATCACCATGCTGTTCCTGGGCTTCTCCGCCGGACTTCCTTTCCTGCTGGTGTTCTCCACCCTGTCCGCCTGGCTGCGCAGCGACGGGGTGGAGGTCGCTGCCATCGGCTTCTTCTCCTGGATCGGGATCCTCTATTCCATCAAGTTCTTCTGGGCGCCATCGTGGACCGCCTTGCCCTGCCCATGCTGACCCGCCGGTTCGGCCAGCGACGTGGTGGATGCTTCTGGCCCAGGCCATGATCGCCGCCGGCCTCATCGGGCTCGCCAGCCTCGACCCCAACCAGAACCTGATGCTGGTGGCTGCCTTTGCCCTGCTGGTGGCCTTCGGCTCGGCCACCCAGGATATCGCCATCGATGCCTTTCGCATCGAGTCCGCCCCGGACGATATCCAGGCGGCCATGGCGTCGACCTATATCATCGGCTACCGCGGCGGCCTGCTGGCAGCCGGTGCCGGCGCCCTCTACGTGGCGTCGTGGATCTCCTGGGAGGCCGCCTACCTGACCATGGCCGCCCTGGTGGGTATCGGCGTGATCACGGTCCTGGTGCGTCCCGAACCGGAGCGCCTTTCCCTGACGACACAGCTGATCCATGAGCCCAAGGTGCGAGCCTTCATTCGCGCCAGCCGCGGCAAGCCGCGCCACCTGCGTCGCCTGGGTGCCTGGTTGATCGGTGCGGTGGTCTGCCCCTTCACCGACTTCCTCTCCCGCCATCGGCTCAAGGCGCTCTGGCTGCTGGTGTTCGTCGCGGTGTTCCGCATCAGCGATCTCGCCATGGCATCCATGGCCAATCCGCTCTATATCGACCTGGGCTTTTCGCTGGCCACCATTGCCAATGTGACCAATGTCTTCGGTATCGCCATGAGCATCAGCGGCGGAATCCTGGGCGGGCTGCTGGTGGCGCGATACGGTATCGGCCCGATATTGATACTGGGCGCGGCAGCGGCCACCCTGACCAACCTGCTGTTCGCCGCCCTGGCACTGGCCGGCCAGAGCCTGCCGATGCTGGTCATGGCCATCGTCGGCGACAACCTGGCCAATGGCCTGGCCAGCGCGGTCTTCATCGCCTTCCTGTCGAGCCTGACATCGAGGGCCTACACGGCGACCCAGTACGCGCTCTTCTCGTCGCTGATGACGCTGCCGGGCAAGTTCTTGAGCGGTTTTGGCGGCCTTGTGGTGGCGGCGGAGGGGTACGCCACCTTCTTCGTCATTGCCACGGCCCTGGGGCTGCCCGCCATCGCACTGGCGATCTGGATCAGCCGCGACCCGGAGCTGGTGCCACGTCCCACGGCCCCGGCCATCTGACATCCAGCGAATAGACAGCACATCTTGGCCCGCGAGTTGCCACGATAGTCTCGAGGATAGAGGGATAGAGGGATAGGATAGAAAGAGTAGAAAGAGATAAAAGCAGCGGCCTGCCGGAACAGGCCGCATCAATCAACGGGAAAGGTGGGCCTGTAGCCAGGCCAAGGCACCGGGGGTAGCCCGCCACTGGTCGCGCATCAGGGTACGGTACTGCCAGGCTTCGGCGCGGGTTCCCGGCTCGGCGACGCTGTCCTGCCCGGTGCGCACGGGTCGGGGATTCTCGGCACACAGCATGGCCAGGGCATGTGGGTTATGACTGGCAACCTCCTGTAGCACCGCCTCGGCTTCCTCTTCCTGCGAGAGGCGATAGAGGGCCAGCGCCCGCCCCATCAGCATGCCCAGCACCGGCGCCTCTTCAAGCCGTGTTTCGGTTAACGCCAGCGCTTCCTGGTCACGTCCTTCGCGCAGGAGCTGGTCGAGGACCAGTTCCTGCAGCCCCAGGCTGTCCTGGTCGTCCAGCGTCAGCAGACGCTCGGCCAGCCGGCGCGAGCGTTCCCGGGCGCCGCGTTCCATGCCCACCACCAGCGCCAGGCCGGTACGCAGCAGCACCGCGTTGTCGGCGCTGTCCCACAGGAAGGGGCCATCACCCTCGCCACGGATGCGTTCGAGCCAGCGTTCCAGCCGGTCGGCTAGCGGCTCGAACAGGCTCGGTGACATCCATGGCAGGCTGCCGAAGCGGCTGGTCAGCGCCAACGCCAGCGCCTGAACCACGCGAGGTGAATCGAGCCATTCGGGGTGGGCACAGAGCTGGCGCAGCCAGGTGCCGGCTTCGACCCAGGGCTCACCTTCGAAGCCCAGAGCACTCTCCTCATCGACCGCCACCTCGAAATGTACCTGCCAGGCGGCAAAGAGCGTGTCCTCACGGGCACTGCTGTGATATTCCAGCTCGCCTTCGGCGCTGTGGCGAATATCAAGACCCGGCGCCGGCGGCAGCTCGGCCAGCAGGGCCTGCAGCGCTGCCAGGGGCTCCGCCAGGTCCTCCTCGGCGTTAAGCAACTGGTCGGCCAGGGTGGCTCCCGGGTTCTCGGCCAGGTCGGCCAGGAACTGCATCTGGTCGGGCTCCAGCTCGCCCTGTCGCTCCAGTCGACGGAACCAGAAGCGCGCTCGTTCCGCGGCTTCCTGCTCATGGCCTTCGTGGAGCAGCAGCATGGCTTCGATATAGGCCAGGGTGGGTGAGTCAGGTAGCGCCTGCTGGGCGCGCACGAAGGCCTCCCTGGCGCTGTCCAGGTCGTCGCTGTCCAGGTGCATCAGGCAGAGACGCTCCAGGGCCACGCCGCGAAGAAACAACGGGCCCCGGTCCAGCACTTCGTCGAGCAGGTCGGCTCGCTTGCGGTTGAAGCCACGCTCCTGATAGAGATCGACCAGCAGCTCGAAGGCGGGCTCTGCCTGTATCGGCAGCCGCGACCAGTCGCCGCGATGAAACAGCGACTCCAGAATCTGCTGGGCACGCCCCCGCTGACCGGTCTCCGCGGCGATCAGGCCGGCCTCGAGCAGGGCTTGGGCCGGGGCGCGCCCGCTCGCGAGGGCAGCCTTGAGCGTCGGCCCCTTCCAGTCACGCAGCGACAGCATCCACATCAGATGATCCGGCACGTCGGCAGGCATCGACACCGCACCGCAGCAGTGCTTGGTCTTGCGCCCGGAGTCGCACCAGCAGGGCTCATTGCGCCCCGGGCGCGCCAGGGGCTCGCAGGCAAAGTCGGCACGTTCCAGCGGGGTCTGACACCACAGCTCTGGGGCCAATGCCTGGGCCATGGCCAGATCGCCGCCCATCAGTACCGCGCCCTCTTCCCGTGCCCAGGCCATGAACGCCGGATACTGCTCGTCTTCACGGATCGCCGCCAGCGCCCCCGAGGCAAAGCCCAGAAGCTGTTCCACCCATACTGCCAGCATCGCCGTCTCCGCCAATCCCGAAAGCCGCATATTCTAACAGGGAAGCGCCGTCTCATGTGGCTTGCAAATGCATGTTCGAGCACCTGGGCCCTGGTCACCCCCCTCAGGAAAATGCTGCACAAATCGACGAGCGAGATGAAGCGGCTAGATTCGTTCCCGACGAATCAACGCACTTCCCACATCCCTGTGGGTCGCAAGGCGCACGGAGCACAGAACCGAGCGAAGCGACAAACATCCGCAGGATGGCTCCGGAGGAGCGAGAAACCGAAGGTTTCGAGTCAACCGGAGCATATGGGGTATATGTGAGGATCCGACGGTCCGACGCTTCGGCACCGCGCAACGCAGCGATTCGCTCGCACAGTCATTTGTGCAGTGTTTCCTCAGCCCCGCGCCCACTCCAGCAATGGCCGAGTACGGGCATGCATGTCCAGCCGTGCCCCGAGACGCACGAGATTCCAGTAGTGGCCGTTGAGGGTGCGCGAAAGCAGCAGGATGTCGGCCGGGGGCTGAAGCCTGTCCATGGCCGCCCACACCTTGGGGCTGAGCTCCCGCAGCCGGCGATGCATCCGCACGTCGGAAAAGTCCTGTTCGCCCGGTTCAAACAGCGGCGCCACTGCCTCTGCTGCCTCACGATACAGCGCTAGCGGGGCCCCTTGGCCCTGGCGTCCACCGAGCTGTCGCAGGGCATCGTCCATGGCCATGGGATCGTCGACCAGGGCGGCATCGAGCAGCGCCATCATCGCCTTCAGGTGGGCATCAGCGACCGGTATCACTGCCCCCAGGTCATAGATCACCAGCCGCCCCTGGTCGTCGGCGGCGAAGTTGCCGGCATGGGGGTCGGCATGCAGCTCGCGGTGGGTAAACAGCTCCTCGGTGAGCCAGTCGGCCAGGGTGGTGGCGATACGCTGGCGCGTAGCGTCATCCCCCACCTCCAGTTCACGCAGGGGCGTACCGCTCACATGGCGCATGGCCAGTACCCGGGGCCCGGACAGCTCGGGAAGCGGTTCGGGAATCACCAGGCCATCGAGATGCGCATAGCGCTCCCGGTAGCGCGCCAGGGCGCGAGCCTCGGCCTGGTAGTCCAGCTCGCTGCGCAGGCTGGCGGCGAGCTCTTCGAACAGCGCATCGAGTCGTGCCTGGGGTACCTTGAGCCAGCGCCCGAGCCGCATCATGCGCCGTACCTGCGCCAGGTCACCCTCGAGGATTTCGGGCAACCCCGGATACTGCACCTTGAGCACCAGGGTCTCGCCGTCATGGGTCACCGCCCGGTGCACCTGCCCCATGGAGGCGCTGGCGAAGGGGCGCGGCTCGATCTCGCGAAAGAGCGTATCCGGATCACCGTACTGCTCGACCAGGACGCGCCGGATGCCCTCCCAGGGCATGGGCTCGGCCTGCCGCTGGAGCCGGGCCAGTTCATCGACGAGATCCGGCGGCAGAAGATCGTCCCACTGCGCCATGATCTGAGCCAGCTTCATCGCCGGCCCCTTCAGTTCGGAGAGCCCCTCGAACAGCGCTTCACCCAGCGCACGCCAGTCGGCCTGGCCGCCGAGACGCGTGCGAATCACGGCGCCACCCGTGCGGGCGCCAAGGCCCAGCAGACGTCGTGTTCTCCCGCGTTCGCGCATATCGTCACTCTCCCTCCGCTTGCCTCGAAAAGGTTGCCTCGAAACGTTGATCTCGAAGCGCTAGATCAATGATACAGGAATTGTACAACGAGAAATCATGACAGCCTCTGGCGGACATTACCCGTTACTGTAAGAATGTCCATACCTTGGACTTCCGTGGCACTCACATGCGACTGATCATTGCCGAAAAACCCAGCCTCGCCCGGGCCATCGCCGATGCCCTGCCGGAGAGCGCAAGACGCGAAGAGGGCGCCCTGCACGCCGGCGACACCGTGGTCACCTGGTGTCTCGGGCACCTGCTGGAGCAGGCGCCGCCCGATGCCTATGACCCCGCCTACAAGCAGTGGCGGCTGGACCACCTGCCGATCCTGCCCAGACAGTGGAAGCTGGCCCCACGGCCCAAGGCCCGGGGCCAACTGGCGGTGATTCGCCGGCTTCTCAAGAGCGCGCGGGAGGTGGTGCATGCGGGAGACCCCGACCGGGAGGGGCAGTTGCTGGTTCAGGAAGTGATCGAGCACCTGGCTGGAAGGGGCCGGTGTCACGCCTGCTGGTCAGCGATCTCAACCGCCCGGCCGTCGCGCGCTCCCTGGCCCGCATGGAGGACAACAGCCGCTATCACGCGCTGTATCGGGCCGCCGAATCCCGGGCCCGGGCCGACTGGCTCTATGGTATCAATCTCACCCGGGCCTGGACCCTGACCGGAAGACAGGCCGGACACGACGGGGTGCTCTCCGTGGGTCGCGTGCAGACGCCGGTGCTGGGGCTGGTGGTCCGCCGCGACGCCGAAATCCGCGACTTTGTCCCCTACCCCTTCCATGTGCTGTGGGCCGACCTGGCCGTTTCGGGCGGCCAGCTGCGCGCCTGGTGGCAGCCCGGCGAGACGCACCGCCTGGACGAGCAGGGGCGACTG
>NZ_AZQX01000008.1:0-9163 GCF_000568385.1 Halomonas sp. BC04 | reverse complement strand
TGCCGCGCAGCACCTCGCCCAGCGCCTCTCCCGGGGGCTCCACGACGTCGGTCAACTGCACCTGAAACGGCTTGCCCTGCTGGTCGAGACGCTGGATCCACGCCATGTCGCCATTGCCGAAGCGCACCAGAGCACCGACCGGGCGCAAGCCGAAGCGCTGGATATAGCGCTTCGCCCAGCGTGGGTCGAACTGCCCGGGATTGCTCAGCAGATGCCGATATACGGCATCGATGCGCCAAGCCGGCCGGTCGGGCCGCTCGCGTCGCATGGCATCGACCACATCCACCACCGCACTCATTCGGGACAGCTCCTGCAACTGGTCGCCATCATGTCCGGCCGGGTAGCCACTGCCATCCAGGCGCTCGTTGATCCCGCCCACCACCGCCTTGACCACCCCGGCCGACAGCCATTGGCAACCGGCCAGGGCCTGGTCGAGTAATGCAACATGCATCTTCAACTGAGCATAGCCGCCCTCGTCCAGCGAAGTGGCCGAGAGCAGGTTTCCGGGAATCAACCCCTTGCCCAGGTCATGCACCATGGCGCTGGCCGCCAAGGCCTTGCGCATGTCCCGCGGGACCGTCGCGCCATCGGCCAGGGCCAGGATATGTGCCGCCACCGATAGCCCATGGCGCACCAGCAGGGGCTCTCGCGCCAGGCAGCGGGTGGCGAACAGCAGCGCCTCCATGTCTTCGTCGGCCAGCATCAGCAGCATATCGGCGTGCCGGGAGAGCTGTATCGAGTCGATGCCCCCCCCCTGCTGCAACTCCAGCAGCTGGGCGTCCAGGTAGCCGGCCACCCGCGACAAGCGCCGTGCCATGGGGGTGGGGTAGCTCAGCAGGTTGCGTCGCCCCACCGGCGCCGCAGCAACCGCCTGGCTCTGGAATAGCATGGAGGGCAGGCGCCCCACATCGGCCTCCTCCACATAGCGGGACGACTCCCGTTCGATCTCGCGCACGAAGAACCACAGCTTGCGCTCCTGATCGGCCTTGCAGCCTCGAACCGGAAGCCGACGCGAATCGTCTGGCGATCGGTATCGGCTACGGTATGACAGGCCGTCGCCTTGATCGCAAAGCGTGTGCCATTGGGAAAGCAGAGCTCTATCTCGACCATCGGTGTCGTGGACAGCAGCGACGCCGCCGAGGCCGGCAGCTCGAGCTGACACCCCTGCTGAGAGAGATCCTTGAGGTCGCCCTGGACGGTCGCCTCGCCTTCGCCCCGCAGGATCGCACCCACCTCCATGCCCAGCCGCAAGCGGGCCCGGAATGCCTCGCGCCGCTGCATCTCTTCCAGATAGAGGGGGTATTCGCAGCGACAGATCACCCTGCCCGCTACGGTTTCCGTTTCCACCACCTTGAGCAACGGCGTGCGTACAATCTTCCCGTGAACCTGCCCCAGCAAGCGAAACCCGACTCCACGCCTGAGCTCACCGCCGATCTCACGCACCGCGGTGATATCCATGCTCAGCGACTCCGCGGGCACCTGATCCATGAGCACCACCGGGAGCGGCGTGCTTTCGGGCTTGTCAAGCAGCAGCGATGCACCGCCCGGCTGAATCAACGATTCCAGCAGCGATTCGATTTCCGCGGGACTGCCGACTCGAACAAAGTCATCTAGCGCCTTCGCCATCCTTGCCTCTTCTTCTATCCGGGCCAGCCCAGCTATCCAGGCCGGCCCGAGACTATGTCAATGTACCGATCGTACGGCCCAAACAGGAGCAGGCCGGAACCATGTGATCTGCGCCCGCTGCATGACGTCCACCCAGGCCTTGCCGTTTCCGTCGTCAACGCTATTGATGGAACGCGGCCTGTGGATCAGGGGGCTCGGGGGCCACCTGGTGATGCTCGATCATGTAGCGCTTGAGCCCATCCAGCGGCATGGGCCGGGCAAAGTAGAATCCCTGGAAGACATCGCAGCCGTGTTCGGCCAGAAAGTCACGCTGGGCATGCTCTTCGATGCCTTCCGCCACCACCTTGAGTCCCAGGTGATGGGCCATGGAGATGATCCCCTGGACGATGGCGCTGTCATGGGGGTTGCTGGTGACGTCACGAATAAAGCTGCGATCGATCTTGATCTTGCCGATCGGCAGTTGCTTGAGATAGCTCAGACTGGAGTAACCGGTGCCGAAGTCGTCGACGGAGACCTCCACCCCCATGTCCCGCAGCTTGTGCAGCGTAGCGATGGCGGCGGCGGTATCGTTCATCAGGATGCCCTCCGTCAGCTCCAGTTCGAGGTAGTCAGGGGACAGACCGGTCTCCAATAGCGCCTGCTGCAGGTTGGTCATGAAGTTGGGGCGGTGGAACTGCAACGGCGATAGGTTGACCGAAACCCGATGGTGTCCGTAGCCCTGCGCTGCCAGAAGACACATGTCGAGACAGGCTCGTCTCAGCACCCATTCGCTGATCGGGCCGATCTGCCCGGTATCCTCGGCCAGGGGGATAAAGAGCCCCGGCGAGAGGTAGCCCTTGACCGGGTGCTTCCAGCGCACCAGTGCTTCAAAACCCACCACGCTGCCGTCGCCGGCATTCAGCAGCGGCTGGTAGTGCAGCTCGAAGTTCTCCGCCTCGATGGCTTCCTGCAGGTCGTTGCGCAACGCCATGCGGGAGCTCACCTCATCGTTGAGATCGCTGGTAAAGCACTCCCAGGCATTGCGCCCCTTCTGCTTGGCCCGGTACATCGCCATGTCCGCCTGCTGGATCAGTTCCACCGGGTTCTCCAGCCCCTCGTACAGGAAGGCGATCCCCACACTCGCTCCGATATAGAGCTCCTGCTCGGCGATACGGTACGGCCGACCGACGCAGGCCAGCAGCCGCTCGGTGAGCCGCAAGGCAGACTCCTCCCGGCTCAGTTCCGGCAGCAGGATCACGAACTCGTCGCTGCCGAAGCGGGCCAGCGTATCGCCGGGGTCCAGCTCATCCGCCAGGCGCTGGGCGACCTCGATCAGCACCTGATCCCCCACTTCATGGCCCAGGCTGTCGTTGATCGGCTTGAAATCATCCAGATCGAGGAACAGTACCGCCAGGTACCTGCCATGCCGCCGTGCCAGCTGTACGTCGTGCAGCAGGTGATCTTCGAACAGCGACCGGTTGGCCAGGCCTGTCAAGGCATCGTGGCTGGCATGGAAGGAGAGCTTCGCCTCATAGGCCTTACGCTCCGAGATGTCGTGCTGCACACCGACGAAGTGCGTCACCATACCTGCCGTATCACGTACCGGCGCCAGGTAGAGGTTGTTCCAGAAGGGCGAGCCATCCTTGCGATAGTTGCATAGAGTGACGTTCACCTCTTCGCTCTCGGCGAGGGCACGGCGAAGCTGCTCCACCGAGTCGGGATCGGTCTCGCGCCCCTGCAGGAAACGGCAGTTGCGTCCCAGAACCTCCTCTCGTGAATATCCGGTGATGCGCTCGAAGGCTTCATTGGCATAGATGATCGGCATGCCCGCCACCTGGGCATCGGCGATGATCACCCCGTTGATGCTCGCCTCGACACTACGCTGCAGAATACGCAGCTCGGTTTCATGCCGATGGCGCTCGGTCATGTCCTTGGCAATGCCATAGAAGCCGATGACACGCTCGTTGACGACAATGGGTAGATTGGTCAGGTCGAGATAGACAGCGGCCCCATCCTGCCGCTTGAGGGCCAGTGAATAGCGGAAGGCTTCGCCCTTTCCGGCATCCTGGTAGAGCTGCGCAATGCGCGCCTGGTCGCTCGGCTCTATCAACTCAGCGAAGTGCGAGCCGATCAGCCGCTCCAGGGTGTAGCCGGTAGTCTTGCAGCAGGCATCGTTGGCGGTCAGAAAATAGCCCTGCAGGTCGAGGGAGAAGACCGCATCCGGATGGTAGGTGAACAACGAGCGGTAGCGCTGCTCGCTCTCGCGCAGGGCACGACGGTTCTGTTCTCGCTCCACCGCCAGGGAGACCAGTTCCGCCGACTCGATGATGCGTCGACGGTCGGCGCGGGTCGGCTCTCCCGGCGTCCGAAAATAGGTGCCGAAGGCGCCCAATAAACGCCCATCGCTGGCAATCACCGGATAGGACCAGCAAGCGCGCAGGCCGTACTCGGATGCCAGGTCATGATAGCCGGCCCAATAAGGATCGGTGGCGATGTCAGCGCAGACCACGAAGTCCCGGATATGGGCGGCCCGGCCGCAGGCACCCGCCCCGGGCCCACGCCGACCCCACGCACCGCTTCACAGTAGCGCTCGGGCAAGCTGACCGAGTAGACGCTCTCCAGCGATTTACGATCGTCACCACAGAGCATGATAGAGCACAGGGAACCGGGCGCCTGGGACTCTACCATCCGGCAGATCGCCCTGAGCGTATCGGCCAGCGGCTGATCGCGGGCGATCAGGGTCTGTACGCGCTGCTGGGCGCGAAGGTGTCGCTGGGTTCGAGCCAGGGAGACCGAGCGTCGGCGGCTCAGGCTTGCCATGCCCAGGCTGAAGGCCAGCAGGTAGCTGAGAATCAAGCCCCCGATCGCCACGTTCATCGGCATCAAGCCACCGATGGCCAGCGGGCCCGCGGCGGCGTCATAGACTCGCGCCTCGACGGTGACCCCGCCCGGCAGCACGATCAAGACTTGATGAAGCTTCACGCCTCGTTCGCGCTCGTCACCATGATTGGCAGCCAACGGACTGCCCCGCCGGTATAGCGACAGCATCAAGGGCGTCACGATGGCGCGAAGCTCCTCCCCCAGCAGGCGCTCGAGGTCGAGCACGCTGACCATCTTGCCATTGCCCGGCCTGGGCAGCGGCACCGATACCAGTGCCAGTTCGGGGCTCAGAGCGTCAGGCAGAATCCAGCGCGGGTAATCGCCACCCACTGCCAACCAATCCAGCAGCCAAGCGTCGTCCTGTCGAACCCAGCCATGAAACAACAGCGAGCTGCTCCGATCGCGCCCCCAGCGGAACCGCTCGCTCTCGTCCTGCCAATAGAGCGAAACCAGGCTCGGCATGTCGCGAAAGTAGCTGTCGAACTCCGTCTCGCGGTATGGCAGCGGCGGGCGGCCCGCAAAGTGGTCCCAGCGCTCGGCCATGCGCTGAAGGGTCAACTGCTCCGTATCGAGGGCTCGCTCAGCCGTGATCTTGAAGTTGGTCAACAGCTCCGTTGCATGACGCTGCTTGGCGTCGTACTGCTGCCAGGTGAGGGAGTACCAGGCCAGGCCACTTGCCATCACCCCAGCCGCCAGCGCCAGCGCCATGACAGGACTGAGTAGCGGCGGCGCCGAGGCGCGACGCCCGATAAGAACCATGGCTGAACCGCTCAGCAAAGCGGGCAAGGCGGTAAAGGGCGTCGTGAATGGCGTACCCCAGGGGCCCGGCATGATGACGTCTGGCCAGATGACCTTGGCCAGACTGATGCCCCCGGTGGACACTACCACCAGCCCCCCCAATACCCAGCCCAGGCGTGCCCGGCGGGTCGCCTTGCCCGCCAGCAGGCACGCCGACACCGCCAGGAGGGTAATGCTGGTGGAAAGCGCCACCGGCACCGGCCAGATTTCCACTGCACTCCAATGCCTCTCCGGGAACAGGGCCAGCAGGGGGGCATACAACCCGAAAGGCAACAGCAATGCCCCGCAGAGCTGGGCCCAGCGGGGCCGATTCAGCATGGTTGCGAGCAAGCCGCCCCCCACCAGCAGCATCAAGGGCAGGCTAGCCCTGGAAGGGTTCCAGTCCACCGGCAACTGCCAGGTCGCCAGACCGTTGAACACCGCCATGACCATGAGCAGTATCGGCACCAGAATCAGCCAGGTGTGAAGCGCCACCTGCTGAGAGTTATTGGGCATATCGCCCCCTGCTCGTGAATGAGTCCTGTTGGTCGACTTATCGGCCGCTAGACAAAACTCTTGAGGCTCTCTTGAGGCTCTCCTGGAAATGGAGAGGATCGGGTGCCCTCAGGCAGGGCCTATCTTCCATGGCGGCAGGGGGAATCTTGTCAGGCGAGAGGCGGTGACTCGGCGGCAACGACGCGATTGCGCCCGACGTGCTTGGCGCGGTATAGCGCCTCGTCGGCCCGCTTGAGCGCCTCCTGGGCGGGCTCATCCTGCATCAGTTGGGTGACTCCTATGCTGGTCGTCAACGAAATACGCTGCCGTTCACGGTCGCGGAATTCGAAGGTCTCTACCGCAAACCGGATACGCTCCGCTATCTCCATGGCCCTGGCCTGGCCGCTGCCGAGCAGCAACACCACGAACTCCTCGCCACCGTAACGCGCAGTACAGTCATGCTTGCGCGTCTGCCCAACCAGCACCTCGGCGAACTGGCACAGCACGCCATCGCCCACGGAGTGGCCATAGGTGTCATTGATCTGCTTGAAATGGTCGATATCGAGTATCAGCAGCGAACAGGGTACGCTTCCCGCACTGTCCAGCCCTTCCGTATCCCGCTGCCAGGCCTGGATCTTGGCCAGGTGTACCTCCAGCGCACCGCGGTTGAACAGGCCCGTCAGCGGGTCGTGGGTAGCCTGACGATAGAGGCGCAGCAACAGGCTGAGCTGGAAATGATTGGCCGCCAAGGAGACCGCCAACAAGCTCGACAGGAGCCAGAACGCTTCGGCACCGCGCCCGGTCAACCAGCTACCGTCGACCATCTGGGAGAACACCTGGAGAGCCAGCATGGCGATGCCGGCGAGCAGCGACTCCAGGATCGTGAAGGGAAAGACGCTGAGCGATGCCACCAGCAAGAAGGGAATGAAGCCGTAGCCCACCAGGTTATGCAGCTCATGCGGCGGCAGCATGAGCAGCACCAGGCCATAGAATGCGGCGGGCAATGCCAGCAGCATGCCGGCACAGAAGCGGATGCGACGAATCCGCTCCTGGCTGTAGAGGGCGAGCAGCAGTACGGCAACCAGGCCCAGGATCAGCACAACCCGCCCGATCAGGGTGTACTTGAGCAGCTCGGTGGGCAGCACCAGGGCATCCACCACGATCCACAGCGGGGAGAGGATGGCGAAGATGATGCCCAGCGCCAGCACACGGCTGCGAAGGTAGCGAGAGTGGGCAAAGGCGAAGTCACGGGAGTGATGATGGCGGCTGAACGTATCGCGCAGCGAACTGAAGCCGACGAATAGTTCATGGCCCGCCTCGGGCGGTTCGGCCAGCCTGTCCAGGCGACGCGTGCGGCGCTCGTCGTCTCGTCTTTGCTTCAGTTTGCTGAAAAGCATCGAATGACCTCTAGTAGACCGGCACCTGTACATGAGCGGCATCCAGCACAGACCTGCGCCCAAGTATGCAATTGTAACAGTACCGCCGCCGGGAGGATGTTACGGATTTTTGATCTATAGCAAGAGATATCAACTACCTGGAGAGCCTCTGTATCGCAATGAAGCGTCCTGCATCGGTAAAGGTCAGCCTAAAACGACCGTGCACACCGTCCCGGGTCACCACCCGGCGCAGCGCCTCGGCGGGAAAGATCACCTTCCTGCCATCCAGGCTATGGGTATGCACCTGCCCACTCGGCCTCGTAATGGGCCAGGCAGGCAGCATGGGAAAGCTCGATCACCACGTCGATGGTGGGCATGGATTGTCAGCTTGTCGTCAACGCAAAAGTCGCCAATACTTTACCCCATTCGCCCCGCCCTACGGACATTCACCATGCAGGCATCCACCGTCATCGGCCCCGTGCCTTTCTCTTCGACCAGCTGGCAACCCGGCGGCGGCCATATCGGCAACGCGAGGCAGCCCGTCGCATTGGTGAACCCGGCCATGGCGAGGCCAGTGGCAGGGCCGCCGAGGCAGCCTCCCGGGGCAAGGTCGCCGAGGGCGASGCSGCGCAGCAGCCCAGTGGTGAAACCCTGAGCCAGGAAGAACTGCGCCAGCTGGAGCAGCTCAAGACCACCGACCGCGAAGTCCGCCAGCACGAACTGGCCCACCAGATCGCCGGCGGCCAGTACACGGGCGCCGTCAGCTACCAGTTCGAGCACGGCCCCGACGGCCAGCGCTATGCCGTGGCCGGGGAAGTCTCCATCGACTACGGCCCGGTGCCCGGCGACCCCCGCGCCACCATCGGCAAGATGCAGCAGGTGATCAGTGCCGCACTGGCCCCGGCCGACCCGTCTCCCAAGGATCACCAGATCGCCGCCCAGGCGCGACAATACCTGCTCACCGCCCAGTTGGAAATGGCCCAGCAGGCCAGCGCACGACACAGCGCCGAGCGACCCGAGCCCAATACCTCAACACCGCCGGAGAGCCAATCAGCCAACAGCAGCGCCACCCTGGAAACCGGCAAGACATCACTCTCCAACTACGACATCATCGCCCGCACCTCCTTCGCCAGCGGCGGCACCGCCAAGCTGAGTGGCAAGGCATAAACCAGCTGCCTTGCCACCCACCCTTGCCCTGGCCTATATCAGCCCTGCATGACAGTGCACGCACCCAAACGTCCTGGCCAGGAGCTGTTCCTGTTCAAGTGCCGGATAGGAGCGGTTTTGGTAAGCGCGTCTCGTCATGACATACGGTTTACGGCACAAACTGTATAACAGCAGACGCCCCCTCTCCATGCCTGGAGCCAGGGGTCGCGCGCGCAAAGATGATGAACGAGTCGCGTTGATCGATACAATTGAAAAATCACTCGAGAATGGAACTTGCCCTGGAGCTTGACGATGGCCACTTCTCACTTCCCCGGCCCTGAAATCCTCACCTTCGGTGAGGCCATGGCCATGTTTGTTGCCGACACCTCCGGCGAGCTGGCCGAGGTCGAGTGCTTTCACCGCCGTATAGCGGGAGCCGATACCAACGTCGCCATCGGCCTGGCTCGGCTCGGCTTTCGAGTCGGCTGGCTGAGTCGTGTGGGTGAGGACGGCTTCGGTACCTTTATCCGACATACCCTGGAAGCCGAAGGCATTGACTGCCGCCACCTCTACACAGATCCTGATCATCCCACCGGACTGGTGTTCAAGGAGCGCGCCCTGGGCGGCGCCGACCCCAACGTCACTTATTTCCGCCAAGGCAGTGCAGCCAGTCACCTGACAACTGGCGATGCGAAAGACGTTGACTTCACCGCCCTGCGTCACCTGCACGCCACCGGCATTCCTCCCGCTCTCTCCCCCAGCGCCCGTGAGCTGTCACTGCACGTGGTGGAGCAGGCCCGCGCCGTCGGTGCCAGCGTTTCCTTCGACCCAACCTGCGTCCCAGCCTATGGTCGAGCGAGGCCGACATGCGCACCACCCTCAAC
>NZ_AZQX01000007.1:0-11532 GCF_000568385.1 Halomonas sp. BC04 | reverse complement strand
ATGCCGAGCTGGAGTGGCCGATCAATATCCTGATCGCCGCGGTATGGGTCAGCTATGCCATCGTCTTCCTGATGACCATCAAGCAGCGCAAGACGTCGCACATCTATGTCGCCAACTGGTTCTTCGCTGCCTTCATCTTGACAGTGGCCGTGCTGCATATCGTCAACAACGCGGCCATTCCGGTCACCGCCATGTACTCGATCTCCATCTACTCCGGCACCATCGATGCCATGGTGCAGTGGTGGTACGGACACAACGCGGTGGGCTTCTTCCTGACCGCCGGCTTCCTCGGCATGATGTACTACTTCGTGCCCAAGCAGGCCGAACGCCCGATCTACTCCTACCGACTCTCCATCGTCCACTTCTGGGCGCTGATCATGATCTACATGTGGGCCGGCCCGCACCACCTGCACTATACCGCCCTGCCCGACTGGGCCCAGTCGCTGGGCATGGTCATGTCGATCATCCTGCTGGCACCCTCCTGGGGCGGCATGATCAACGGCATGATGACACTCTCCGGCGCCTGGCATAAGCTGCGCACCGATCCGACCCTTCGCTTCCTGGTGGTTGCCCTGTCATTCTACGGCATGTCCACCTTCGAAGGGCCGATGATGGCAATCAAGACAGTCAACGCACTGTCTCACTACACCGACTGGACCATCGGCCACGTCCATGCGGGTGCGCTGGGCTGGGTGGCCATGATCACCATCGGCTCCATGTACCACCTGATTCCGCGCCTCTTCGGCCGCACCGAGATGTACTCGGTCGGGATGATCGCGGTGCACTTCTGGCTGGCCACCATCGGCACGGTGCTCTACATCGCCTCCATGTGGGTCAACGGCATCCTGCAGGGCCTGATGTGGCGCGCCATCAACCCCGACGGCACCCTGATGTACACCTTCATGGAGTCCGTCGAGGCCAGCGGCCCGGGCTATATCGTGCGTCTGATCGGCGGCCTGTTCTGGATCATCGGCATGCTGATCATGGCCTACAACGTCTTCAAGACCATCCAGCGCAGCGAAGCCGTGCAGCATCCGATTCCGCAGACCGCCTGAGCAACCGGGGATACCGACACCAATGAAACACGAGATTGTCGAAAAGAACGTTGGCCTGCTTGCCGTGCTGATTCTGGTGGCGATCAGCTTCGGCGGCCTGGCCGAGATCGTACCGCTGTTCTTTCAGAAGCAGACCACAGAGCCGGTCGAGGGCCTGCGCCCCCTCTCCGCACTGGAACTGGAAGGCCGTGATATCTATCGACGCGAAGGCTGCGTGGGCTGTCACTCGCAGATGATCCGCCCCTTCCGTGCCGAGACCGAGCGCTACGGCCACTACAGTGTGGCCGGCGAGTTCATCTACGAGCACAACTTCCTTTGGGGTTCCAAGCGCACCGGTCCGGACCTGGCCCGTGTCGGCGGCCGTTACAGCGACGACTGGCACCGCGCCCACATGTACAACCCGCGTGACGTGGTGCCCGGTTCGATCATGCCGGCCTACCCGTGGCTCTTCGAGCGCACGCTGGACGGGCGCGACACGCCCCGCAAGATGCAAGCCCTTCGCACCCTGGGCGTGCCCTACACCGACGAGGACATCGAGAACGCCACACGTGAGGTCCGCGGGCAGCAGGAAATCACCGCCCTCGTCGCCTATCTGCAGCAGCTGGGCACCGTGCTCGAAGGCACCCGTTGATCATGGATACCGGCACCTTTCGCGGCATCATCACCTTCCTGCTGATCGTCGCCTTTATCGGCATCACCTGGTGGGCCTACTCACGGCGGCGCAAGCCGGACTTCGACGAGGCAGCCCAGCTGCCCTTCGCCGACGACGATGAGATACCGCAACCAAACCGTGACAGCAACGCCTCGCCCCGCTCGAACCGCGAGCAGGACGACAACGGCGATTCCCGTACGAATAAGGGAGACAGGAACATATGAACAGATTTTGGGATGACTCCCTTTCCGGGTTCTGGAGCGCCTGGATCATCGTCATCACGCTGGGATCCATTGCCTTCGCCTTCTGGATCCTCTACGCCAACCGCAAGACCGACAAGGTGCCCGACGCCGATGGCAATGTAGAGACCACCGGTCACGCCGCCGACGAGATCGAGGAGTACGACAACCCCTTGCCCCGCTGGTGGTTCCAGCTCTACGTGGCCACCATCGTATTCTCGCTGGGCTACCTGCTCCTCTACCCTGGGCTAGGTAACTTCACCGGCCTGCTCGGCTGGACCCAGGAAGGCCAGTGGGAAGAGGAAGTTGCCAGGGCCGAAGAGCGCTTCACGCCGATTTTCGCCCAGTACCAGGAGATTCCGATTCCCGAACTCGCCCGGGACGAGGAGGCCATGCTGGTCGCCGACCGCATCTACCAGAACAATTGTGCGGTGTGTCACGGCGCCAACGCCCAGGGTGGCTACGGCTTCCCCAATCTGACCAATGACGACTGGCTCTACGGCGGCGAGCCCGAGCAGATCATGACATCCCTGGTCAGGGGCCGTAACGGTCTGATGCCGTCCTTCCAGACCCTGGGTGCGAACAACATCGAGAACGTCACTCAGTACGTTCTGTCGCTTTCCGACCTCGAGCATGAAGCCGAGCGCGCCGAACAGGGTGCTGCGGTCTATGCCTCGGTCTGTGCCGCCTGTCATGCCCCGGACGGTACCGGCAACACCGCGCTTGGCGCGCCCAACCTGACCAATGACATCTGGCTTTACCAGATGCCCGGCCAGAGCGTTGCCGACTCGGTGCGGCAGACCCTGCGCAACGGTCGCAACGGCCATATGCCGGCTCAGGAAGCCTATATCGGTGCAGAGCGTGTCCATCTGGTCGCCGCCTACGTCTACAGCCTGCGTTTTCGCGACTGAGGGCGTATCCAAGCGGTAGGAGCCTGTCGGATTTGACCGATCGTCGCGAGAGATTTGGGTTTCGAGACAAGTTTATCGATCTGATGAGGCGAATAGCCCGCTATTTAACGAATCAGATCGAATGAAATTGGCCGAAAGACCGGATCTCGCAGTAGATCAGCGTTAAGTCCGACAGGCTCCTAGGGTGCGGCCTGGGGTCGCACCCTTTCTCTTGGTGACCCGGCATCGATACAATGAATACGTTTCACTGCCTCCCTTCTGCGGGCCTTTTCTGCCCGCCACGAGTCCGCCATGAGTAAAAAGATACCTGCCCGTGACGTGACCCCGGATCCCGTGGGCCACCATGAGCCACGACCCACCGTCCAGCAGGAAATGTACGCCAGCCGACGCCATATCTATGTGCGCGAGATCAAGGGACTATTCCAGCGCCTCCGCCGCTCCGCCAACTGGCTGCTGATGCTCGCCTTCTTCGGCCTGCCCTGGGTACAGTGGACGATCGTCCGCTTATCTGGTTTGACCTGCCGGGGCGGGAGTTTCATATCTTCGCCGCCACCTTCTACCCCCAGGAGTTCATCCTGCTGTCGTGGCTGCTGATCATCTGCGCCTTCGGTCTGTTCTTCATCACCGTCTTCGCCGGCCGCGTCTGGTGTGGCTACACCTGCCCCCAGAGCGTCTGGACCTTTCTCTATATCTGGGTCGAGCATCGCCTGGAGGGCTCCCGCAACCGGCGCATGAAGCTCGACCGCCAGCCCATGAACCTGGACAAGGCATGGCGCAAGACCGCCAAGCACATCATCTGGCTAGCGATCGCCCTGGCCACAGGGGTCACCTTTGTCGGCTACTTCACGCCGATTCGTGAGCTGGTGGTGGAGCTGCCCACTCTCCAGGCCCACGGCTGGGCATACTTCTGGTCCGGTTTCTTCCTGGTGTTCACCTATCTCAACGCCGGCTGGCTCCGCGAGCAGGTGTGTATCTACATGTGCCCCTATGCCCGCTTCCAGGGGGTGATGTTCGACGCCGACACACTCATCGTCTCCTATGACGCTGCCAGGGGTGAGCCTCGCGGCGCCCGCAAGCGGAGCCTCGACCACCAGCAGGCACGGGAGGCCGGCTACGGAGACTGCATCGACTGCGATCTCTGTGTTCAGGTCTGCCCCACCGGCATCGACATCCGTGACGGCCTACAATATGAGTGCATCACCTGTGCCGCCTGCATCGATGCCTGCGATAGCGTGATGGACAAGATGAACTATCCGCGGGGGCTGATTCGCTACACCACCGAGAATGCCCTGGAAGGCAGGCCGTCGCGTATCCTGCGGCCACGGCTGATGGGCTACCTGGCGGCGCTGCTGGTGATGGTCGGTCTCTTCATCTGGGCTCTCAGCGACCGCATGCCGCTGGACTTCGAGGTAGAGCGAGAGCGCGGCCAGCTCTACCAGATGACCCGTGAGGGCCGTATCAGCAATGTCTTCACCCTGACACTGCGCAACCAGGATCGCGAAGACCATGAATTTCGTCTCGAAGTGAGCGGACTTCCCGGGTTGGAAATCGATACCGATACGCTGCGTGTTCCGGCCGGTGCCTCGCGCAGGTTCGCGGTGCAGGTCACCGCCGACCCCGACGTGCTCGAGCTGCCCAGCCACCCTATCCAGTTGCACGTGCAGTCCCAACAGAACGAACGCATCGCCCTTGAGCGCGACACCCGCTTCATCGGTGAAGCACGGAGATGACCATGACGACCCCTACCCCCTGGCACAAGCAGTTCTGGCCCTGGTTCCTGCTCGGCCTGCTGTTCACCTCGATCTTCGGCAGCTCGACCCTGGCCGTCATGGCCGTGCGAACCGCCGACGGGCTGGTACAGCAGGACTACTACGAGCACGGCCGGGCCATCAATATGGTGCTGGCGAAGCAGCAGCGCGCCCATGACCTGAACCTGGCGGCCGAGCTGCGCATCGATCCGATGACCAGCGACATCATTGTTCAACTGCAGGGTGACGACCGGCCCGAGCGGCTGTTTCTCAAGCTGATCTTCCCCACCCAGGGCAATCGTGACCAGGAGATGACCCTCGAACACGTGCGGGATGGGCGCTATCTCGGCCAGGCCCCCGATAATCTGCGCTACCGCTGGTACCTGCAGCTGCACCCCAGCGAGGTCGAGCCGGCCTGGCGCCTGGTGGGTGAAGGCAGCTTTCCCAGCGAGGACGAATTCGACCTGACGCCTGGCATCGTGGACCGCGGCTGATGGCTTGCGTATCGATACACTCCCTCGAGCGGCCATGAGCCAGAGCGCCACCACGGCTGAGTACGCGCTGGCGGACTGCTATCACTGCGGCAGCCAGGTCCCGCCAGAAGCCCCCTGGTCGATCACCATCGACGACCGGGCCCACCCGCTTTGCTGCCCGGGCTGTGAGGCGGTGGCCCACGCCATCGTCAACGGCGGGCTCGAGAGCTATTACCGCTTTCGTACCGAGCTTCCCGAGCGCCCCGACGACCGGCAGAAGATCAAGGCCGAGACCTGGGCCGTCTTCGATGACCCGGGGCTGCAACGGGAGTTCGTCCACCCCGAAGGCGACAATGGCCTGGTGCGTGCCACCCTGGCGGTGGACGGCATCACCTGTGCGGCCTGCGCCTGGCTGATTGAGCATCGCCTGAACGCACTGGAAGGCGTCGGAGTCAGTGCGGTCAACCTCAGCCACCACCGGGTTCGCGTGACCTGGGATCCGTCCCGACTCAAGCTATCGCGCATCCTCGCCGAGATGGCCGCCATCGGCTATGGCGCCCAGCCCTACGAGCCGGATGCGGCCCAGCAACGGCTGCAGTTCGAAGAGCGCATGACGGTACGTCGCCTGATCATCGCCGCCGTCGGCATGATGCAGGTGATGATGTTCTCCATCCCCATCTATGTGGCAAGTCCGGGCGAGATCAGCGATGACTTCTACGCCCTGTTCCACTGGCTCTCCTTTGCGCTGGCCACGCCGGTGGTCTTCTTCTCGGCCATGCCGTTCTTCCGTAACGCCGTGCGCGACCTGCGCACCCGGGTGCTGGGCATGGACGTGCCGGTCTCCATTGCCATCGGCGGGGCCTACCTGGCCAGCGGCTACGCGGTGATCACCGACACCGGCGAGGTCTATTTCGACTCGGTGGCCATGTTCACCTTCTTCCTGCTTTTCGGCCGTTATGTCGAAGCTCGGGCCCGTCGGCGCAGCGGCCATACCGGCAACGCCATGGCCGGCGCCCTGCCGCTGTCGGCAACGCGACTGACCGATGACGGCGAAGAGCGAATCCTGCCGGCCAGCGAACTCGCTACCGGCGACCGGATCGTGATCAAGCCCGGGCATGGCGTACCCGCCGACGGCGTGATCGAGGAGGGCGAGTCGAGTCTCGACGAGTCGATGCTCACCGGCGAATACCTGCCTGTCACCCGTCGCGTGGGCGACAGCGTCGTGGGCGGCAGCCAGAATATCGAGAGTCCGTTGACGGTAAGGGTCACCCACGCCGGCAAGCAGGCCCGGGTAGCCGGCATCGTCGATCTCACCGACCGCGCCTTCGCCAGCCGACCGCGGCTGGCCCAGATGGCCGCCCGCATGTCCCACCTGTTCGTGCTACGGCTGCTGCTGGTGACCACCTGCGTCGCCATTGCCTGGTGGTTCATCGACCCATCCCGGGTACTCTGGGTCACGCTGTCGGTGCTGGTAGTGACCTGCCCCTGCGCCCTGGCACTGGCCACCCCCACGGCACTGACCGCCGGCCACGGCCAGCTGCGCCGCCGGGGCGTGCTGATCACCCGCGCCGATGCCATCGAGTCGCTGTCCCAGGTGGATCGGGTCATCTTCGACAAGACCGGCACCCTGACCAGCGGCGAGATGCAGCTGCGCGAGACCCGGCCGATGGAAAGCCTGTCGGTGGAACGCGCACGGGTTATCGCAGCAGCCCTCGAGGCACACTCCGAGCACCCCATCGCCCGAGCCTTCCGCCCCTGGCACCAGGCTACCGTCAACGCCAGCGAGCGAACGAGCCACACCGGGCAGGGCGTCCAAGGCATCATCGATGGCCGGCTCTGGCGACTGGGTCGTCACGAATTCGCCGCACCGCAGCAAAAGCTGGCCCTTCCGGAAGCGGGTCAGTGGCTGCTGCTCAGCGAGGATGGCGAGCCCCGCGCATGGTTCGCACTCCATGACCGGGTCCGGGAAGACGCCGCCGCCACCGTGTCGGCGCTCAAGGCCCGCGGCCTGTCGGTGGAACTGCTCTCCGGCGACAATGCCAGCGCCGTGGAAGGTCTCGCCCATTCACTGGGCATCGACGCCTGGCGTGCCGCCGCCAGTCCCGAGGACAAGCTGGCCCATATCCGCGAGTGCCAGGAGCGCGGCGAGAAAGTGGCAATGATCGGTGACGGCATCAACGACGTGCCGGTTCTCGCCGGGGCCGACGTCTCGATCGCAATGAACGGCGCCACCGACCTGGCACGCACCAGCGCCGATGCCGTCTTGCTCAGCCCCCGGCTGATACGTATCGTCGAATCCATCGAGATCGCCAACGCCACGCGCCGGATCATGCGCCAGAACATGATCTGGTCGGTGTGCTACAACTTCTCGGCGCTACCTTTGGCCGCCATCGGTATCGTGCCGCCCTGGGTGGCGGCCCTGGGGATGTCGGCCAGCTCCCTGGTGGTGGTGGGCAATGCCCTTCGCTTGAGCCGCTATCGCACCGCACCGTCCCCCGTCCCGGCCAACTCCCCTCGCCTGGTGAACGCATGACCATTCTATATATGCTCATACCGCTATCGTTGATCCTGCTCGGATTGGCGGTCTGGGCCTTCTTCTGGGCCGTCAAGAACGATCAGTTCGAGGACCTGGAGGGGCCGGCGCACCGCATCCTGTTCGATGACGATGAAAACGACCTGACGCCGGAGGCCCGGGAACAGCGTCGCAAGGCTGCCAGGCACAGAGCCGACGCTCCTGATGACGCCGAGCACCCCGACCGCTGATGGATCCCACCGGACTCGGCCTGCCACCGCTGCTGGCAGCCTTCGTTTTCGGCCTGCTCGGCGGCGCCCACTGCATCGGCATGTGCGGTGGCATCATGAGCGCCCTCACCTTCGCGGTCCCGCCCAGCATGCGTAGCCCGGTGCGGCTGACCGGACTGCTGCTCGGCTACAACCTGGGGCGAATTCTCAGCTACATGGCCGCGGGTGCCTGGTGGCTTCACTGGGCACGGTGATCGCCCTATCCACGACGGCGAGAGTCGCACTGCAGCTGTTTGCCGCCGTGATGCTGATCCTGATGGCGCTCTACATCGCCGACTGGTGGAAAGGCCTGCTCAGGGTGGAGGCCGTGGGCAAGCGGCTGTGGCGCCACCTCGAGCCCTTCGGCAGGCGCCTCATGCCCGTCGTCAGTATGCCCCAGGCGATCGGCCTCGGGGCGATCTGGGGCTGGCTGCCCTGCGGCCTGGTCTACTCGATGCTGGCCTGGAGCCTGGCCTCCGCGGACCCCGTTCGCGGTGCGCTGCTGATGGCAGCCTTCGGGCTCGGCACCCTGCCTGCCCTGCTGGTCACCGGCTTTGCCGCGCGCCAGCTGGGGGCGCTGATCCGACACCGGGCCACGCGAGCCCTTGCCGCCCTATCGATCATTGCCTTTGCCCTATGGCAGCTCGCCTCGCTGCTGCCAATCCACACGACCCACTGATTTGCTAACGACTGCGCTCATTGCGACTTCGCTTGACGCAGCTCAAACCGCGCAGGGTGCGCTACCGCTAGCATGAGGGCAACTTACGAGACGCCGGAGTGTCTTCATGTCCGTCCCCGCGATGTCCCTCCATGGAATGATGGCCGATCCCTTCGCCTGGGACGAAGACCTGCTGCGCCGTTATGATATCCATGGGCAGCACTACGCCTCGTTTCCGACGCCAGCTTCCTTCCAGGAAAAGGTCGGCGAGGTGGATTACCAAAGGGCTTTGGCGAACAGCAATGACAGCGGCCGCCCCCTTTCGCTGTATGTCCATCTCCCGTTCTGCCGCAAGGCCTGCTATTACTGCACCCGCAACAGGGTGGTCACCAAGGCCACACGCCTCACCGAGCCCTACCTCTCCCGGCTCGACCGGGAAATGGTCCTGGTCAGGTCGCATCTCGATACGCGCAGGGAGGTCAGCCAGCTGCACTGGGGCGGCGGCACACCCACGTTCTTCAGCCTGGACCAGATGAGCGACCTCATCGACCGCCTGGACGCCCGCTTCGGACTCTCCAGCTCCCGGGAGCGCGACTATGCCATCGATATCGACCCCCGAGAGGCCGATGTCTTTACCCTGCGTCACCTCCAGGCCCTCGGCTTCAACCGCCTGAGCCTCGGTGTCCAGGATCTCGACCCCAAGGTTCAGCGGGCCATCAACCGCGTACAGCCACGCATCCTGACCGAAGCCCTGCTCGATGAAGCCGACCGTCTGGGCTTTCGGTCGCTGAACCTCGACCTGATCTATGGCCTGCCCTTCCAGACCCGCGACAGCTTTGCCACCACCCTGGAACAGGTCATCGCCATGGCACCGGCCCGTCTAACGCTGCTCTACTACGGTCCGATGTCACAGCAGCTTGCCCCCCAGCAACGCATCCGTCGGGAAGACCTGCCCGGTCCGGAAGAGACACTGGCCATCCTGCGAACCAGCATGACCCTACTGACCGATGCCGGCTACGTGCATATCGGCATGGGCCGCTTCGCCCGGCCCAACAACAGCCTGGTTATGGCCCAGCGCCGAGGGACGCTAAGTTGCGACTATCAGGCTATACCAGTCACGAGCGGTGTGATCTGGTAGGGCTTGGGGTTTCGGCCATCTCTCATGTGGACGGGCTGTATACGCAGAATCACACCAACCTGAGCGCCTACGAAGCGGCCCTGGATGCCAGCCGTCTACCGACGGCACGAGGCCTTCGCCAGACCTTCGACGACCGGGTCCGCCACCATGCCATCGAGCGTCTGCTATGCGACATGCAACTGGACCTGGATCAGTTGGAGGAGAGCTTCGGCATCGACGCGCAGCGCTACCTGGCGGACACTCTGGCCCGTCTGGAAACGCTGGCCCGGGACGGCCTGTTGGCATGGCATGGGAAACGCCTCGTTGCCACCCCGATCGGACGGCTGCTGATTCACCATCTCGCCATGGCCTTCGATGCCCACCCACCTCATCAGCCGGATTCACGCAATTCCTGAACGCTTCAGCTAGCCCGACAAATTGATCCAGTGAATTGGCTCAATATATCAATGTGTTGCGACCAATCGTCACAACGGGCATTCTCCCGGGCCAAAGAATGCTCCATAATGCCTCTATGATCACGATCAAGGAGGTGACCATGGCTGTACAAACGGCCAACGCGGTCGACAAGCGGCGTTCCCTGCTGCATGAAACCCGCTGCCAGAATTGCAGCCTGAGTTCCCTGTGCCTGCCGCTGGCGCTCGAGCTTGAGGATATGGAGCAGTTCGACGCCATCATCCGCCGCCGCGCACCCCTGAAGAAGGGCGAATCCCTGTTCCGTCAGGGCAGCGCCTTCAACAGCGTCTATGCTGTACGTTCCGGCAGCCTGAAGCAGGTCACCACCGAAGGTTCCGGCGACGACCAGGTCACCAATTTCTACCTCCCCAGTGAGCTGGTCGGTCTCGACGGTATCGATGAACAGGCCTACCCCGGCAGCGTGATCGCGCTCGAGACCACCACGGTCTGCGAGATCCCCTTCGACCGACTCGATTCGCTATCCGAGGTCTTGCCGGAGCTGCGTGGCCAACTCTACCGCAGCATGAGCAAGGAGCTGAGGGACGACCGGCGCATGATGCGCCTGCTGTCGCGAAAGACCGCCGACCAGCGCCTGGCCAGCTTCTTCTCCAGCCTCTCTGACCGCTTCCGTCGTCGTGGCTACTCCCCCTACAGCTTCCGACTCTCCATGTCGCGGGCCGATATCGGCAACTATCTGGGCCTGGCAGTGGAAACCGTCAGCCGGATCCTGGGACGCTTCCAGCAGCAGGGGCTGGTGGAGGTCTCCGGTCGCGAAGTGAATATCCTCAACCTGGAAGCTCTGCTTGCCCAGGCACAGGAAGAACACTGAGCCCAGGACGCACATGACTCAAGAATCGGCCCGTCGAGCAAAGCGCGACGGGCCGATTCTTTATCATTCCCTGACGATGTCGGGTTAGACGGGAGCGACCGGGCCTGTTCAGTCCCGGGTCAGGTCGAGGGCATCGATTTGATTCGCCTGACGCCTGGCCTGCTTCTCCTCGAGGCCGGCAAAGTCAAACAGCTCTCGGTCCGCCAGCTGCGAAGGCGCCACATTGGTCACCGCCTTGAACATGCTTTCGAGCCTCCCGGGGTGCTTGGCTTCCCACTCGGCCAGCATCTCCTTGACCACCTGGCGCTGCAGATTAGGCTGCGAGCCGCACAGATTGCAGGGAATGATGGGGAACTCCATCTGCCGGGAAAACTCGGCGATATCGGCCTCGCGGCAATAGGCCAGTGGCCGGATCAGGATGTTCTTGCCATCATCGGACAGCAGCTTGGGCGGCATGGCCTTGAGGCTGCCACCGAAGAAGAGATTGAGAAACAGCGTCTCGAGAATATCCTCGCGATGATGCCCGAGTGCGATCTTGTTGGCACCGATCTCCTCGGCAAATCCATACAGTGAGCCGCGGCGCAGCCGCGAGCAG
>NZ_AZQX01000006.1:0-21494 GCF_000568385.1 Halomonas sp. BC04 | reverse complement strand
CAGGCGTCGACTGGGGAGCCGGCGCTGGCTCAGGAGCCGGTTCAGGCCGGGGCTCCGGTGTCGGTTCAGGCGGTGGTTCAGGCTGCGCCTCGGCCAACTCGGGTAGGCTGCTGTCGAGCTCCAGCGGCTCGGGCGTCAGTACCGGCTCGGGCATGGCAATGGTGCTTTCCAGCGGGGGGAGCGGTTCCGGCTGAGGTGGTGGGACCGCTTCCGCCTGGGGAGGCGGCGGCTCGGCGCTGGGCTCGACCACCTCATCCTGCACCGTCTCCGGCACCTCGACCATGCTCATGGTCATGGTCACATCGAGCACGTCAAACTCCTCCTCCGGCGGCGTCACCAGCAGCGCCAGCAGCCAGAACAGCAGCAGCGCGAGGGCCGCTCCGCCCAGCGAGGAGAAGGCTGTTCGGATCATGACCGGCTCCGGCTGGCGGCAACCGCCATCTGCTCCACACCGGCCTCACGAATGCGATCCATCACTTCTATCAGCAGGCCGGTAGTGGAGTCGCGATCGGCCTGGATCACCACCGAGCCGTCCTCGCTCACCAAGCCTGCGACCTCGGCACCGACACGGTGCAGGTCCACCGCGCGGCCATCGACCCACACCGCACCTTCCGGCGTGATAGCCACCATCACCTGGGCGTCGGGCCTGGGGGAAGCGGCACTGGACTCGGGGCGATCGATTTCCACCCCGCTCTCCTTGATGAAGCTGGTGGTGACGATGAAAAAGATCAGCATGATGAAGACGACGTCCAGCATCGGCGTCAGGTTGACTTCGCTGGCTTCGCCCTCGTCGGCGCCAAGGCGGCGTCTACGCATCAGTATCCTCCACGGCACGGGCCAGGCGGTCATGCAACCGCTGATCCTCGCGACGAATGATCTGCTCAAGACGGCTGGTGAACATCAACCCCACCACCGCCACCGCCATGCCGGTCAAGGTGGGCAGCGTGGCGCGGGCCACGCCATCGGCCATGGCCCGCGCCTGACTGGTCTCGGTCATTGCCAGGCTGTCGAAGACGGCAATCATGCCAGTCACGGTGCCCAGCAAGCCCAGCAGCGGGCAGAGCGCCACCAGCAACTTGAGCCAAGGCAGTGTGCGACGCAGTCGCCCGATCAACTGCCGTACCCAGACGTCACGCAGGGTGAGCGCACTCCAGCTGAGGTGGTCACGGCGCGCCGCCCAGCGCATGATCAGGGCACGTCGTGCCCGGCGGTAAGTGATGCGGAAAAACCACACCCGCTCCAGCGCCAGGCTGAACAGCAGCACCGCCACCAGGGCGATCACTACCAGGACCGTGCCGCCCGCCTCGACCAGGCGCTGCAGAGGCTCAAACCAGAGCGGCATCGCGGCGCGCGCTCCCGGCAATACCATCTGGCTCGTCGTGCGAACGGTGCTCGAGCTGCTCGGCCAGGGCGGCACTCGCCTGCCCTTCTACCAGTCCTGCCAGGTGTCGGCTGCGACCGGCAAGCGCGGTATAGGCAAACAGCAATGGTACGGCAGTAATCAGCCCCAGCACGGTGGTCACCAGCGCCTGACTGATACCGCCGGCCATCAGCTGAGGGTCGCCGGTACCAAACACGGTGATCGCCTGAAAGGTCACGATCATCCGGTCACGGTGCCCAACAGGCCCAGCAGCGGGGCCACCGCTGCCAGGAGCTTGACCAGCGGCTGGCCGCGCTCGAGGCGCGGTAATTCGGCCAGCACGGCCTCGTCGAGCCGCGCTTCCAGTGCCTCCGGCACGGGGTCATCCTGAAGCTTGCGGAAACGCTGCAGCACGCGTCCAAGCGGGTTGTCACCACGCAGGATGCTCAGGTCACGCAGCTGGCGGCGCATGGCCAGGCTCACTTTCAACAGGTAGGCATATTGCAGCAGCGCAACCAGCAGGCCGATGGCACCAAGCCCCACGACCACGTAACCCACCGCGCCACCCTGGTGAAAGCGCTCGACCATGCTCGGCTGTTGGGCCAGCGCCGCTATCACCTGTCCCCGTGTGGGGTCCAGCGCCAGCGAGCGCGATTCCCCGGCATGGAAGTCCGAGAGGCTGGCGGCCACTTCCCGGGGCGTACGCGCGACCACCGACAGCACGCCATCGTCGGCGCCACGGCGCAGCAGATGGCCGTCGGTGAAGACGGCAAAGTCCCCCAGCCGGATCACCTGCCGTGGGCCGATCTCGCCACTGGCCGCCGCCACCCGGGACGGGAAGCGCACCACTCGAGCCGTATCGGCCGTCAATGCCACCAGGCTCTCGGCGAAGGCCTCGAGATGATCGAGTTCAAGCACCTCGGCATCGTCCAACCGCGGAGGAAGGCCGGCACCTCCCAGTGCCACCCAGCTTTCTGCCAGCTCATCGCGCAGTTCGCCGCTGTGCCGGACCAGCGATGCCAATATCGCTTCGAGCTCGTCGCCCTGCTCCTCCTGGCGGGCATCGAGTTCCATCTGGCGCTCGCTCAATGCCTTAGCTTCCGCTTGCAGCTCGGCATGGCGGGTTTCGGCCTGCTCGTGTGCGACGCGAGCACTCTCGAGAGCGGCTTCCAGTGCGCCGCGATCCTCAAGCAGTTCGGCCAGCCTCGCCCGATCGCGAGCCTCGGCGGCCTCGCGTTCGGCACGCAGGGAACCCAGCGGCTCTGCCTGGGCCTGGAGGCCGGAAGACAGGCTCACCAGCACCGCCAGCAGCAGACCGACCGTGAAACGTGACAGACTCATGCGTCCTCCCCCCCTGCCCGTTCCAGCGGCTGCGAAATGGGCAGGGTGAGCAGCTCAGGCGCCCGACGATCACGTGCCATGCGCAGGCCATTACGCACTTCACGGCGCTGTGCCTCGTCGAGTGGTGCCCAACGGCCCTCATCGGACTGCCATACCCCTCCAGCTCGCCCGTCCGGACTGAGATAATAGAAACCCACGCGCCCCAGGCGCAGGTAATCGACCTCACGGCGAGAGTCTCCTTCACCGACATAGCCACGCCAGGCATCCATTTCGCGTCCGTACGCCAGCTCGGCACGCCAGGTCTCGACGACCCGCTCCCAACGCTCGGCAATAGAGAGCGCTTCGGTATTGGAGCGCAGGCTGACGACCCGTGCCTGGCGCTCCTGGCGCAGGAAAGGCATGTCGTTTTCGACCCACTGCTCGATCCGCTCGACCAGACGCTCCTGCAACGGCGGCAAAGCCTCGCGGGTATCGGCCAGGGTATCCAGCGCCGCCTCCCGGCGAGCCAGCGCCTCTGCCTGGCGCTCCAACCGAGGAGCCAGTTCGTCGCTTTCCCGGACCAGGCGGCGCTCGGCGAGCTCCAGCTCGCGCAGCTCCTCTAGCATGGCCCTCGCCTCGTCATCGGCGGCATCGATGCGAGACTGCAGCTCAGCCTGGCTGCGCTGCGCTTCTCTCGCTTCGTGCCGAAGGCTATCTTCCCCGAGCACAGGCCCTGCTGCTGCCATTAACAATGGCAATAGCACACTGCTGGCCACGCGTCGCATCGGCATCTCACACCCCTGTCGTCAAATCTATCGCTGATGGTGGCATCAATATATTCCTCCCTCACCTGCACCTGCAGGATTCCCAGGGAGGGGGCAGAGCCACCCCTTGAAGCATGATGTTAATCATTATCACTTGCACTAATAAACAGGCCGAAATAGGATATCATCGCCTCAGGAAATGACAATCAATGTCATTCAATAAATTATTCCACCCATGCAAGGGGATATCATGGTTCGGCTCTCACACCAGGCTTCGCTGACGACCGCACTGACAGCATTGCTCTCGCTCTCAGCCCAGGCTGAGCAACTCGAAACGCTGGTGGTATCGGCGTCCGGCTTCGAACAAGCCATCGAGCTGGCCCCAGCCAGCATTTCGGTCATCACCCGCGAGGAGCTGCAGGAGCGCAACGTCACCAACCTGGCCGACGCCGTGCGCGGTATCGAAGGTGTCAACAGCCGGCCACTCGATGCCCGCTCCGGCAAGACCGGTAACCAGACCGTCAGCCTGCGCGGCTTGCCCAGCGAATACACCCTGGTACTCATCGATGGCGTACGGCAGAACGTCTCGGCCACGGTTGCCCCCAATGCCTTCAACGACTCCCAGTCCACTTTCATTCCGCCCATCGCCGCCATCGAGCGGATCGAGGTGATCCGTGGGCCCATGTCGACATTGTACGGCTCGGATGCCATCGGCGGCGTGATCAACATCATCACACGCCGCCCCGGCGATGAGTGGCGTGGGGCCGGCTCCATCTCCACCGAGCACTTCACCGATGCCGACTTTGGCGGCACTACCATTACCGAAGGCTATGTCAGCGGCCCGATTTCCCAGCACGTTGGCCTGCAGCTCTATGGCCGGATGCTGGAGCGCTCTGCGTCCAACATTGACATACCCGGCACCGAGCCAAGTCTGGTGGACAACCGCACCATGGGCCAGAACCCTTCCAAAGCCAACGTGGAAACCTTCGGCGGCGAACTGGTGCTGACACCCGACGAGACTCACGACATCCGTCTACGCTTCGACACTTCTCAACAGACCCTCGACAATCGTCAGGGACAGGTTGGGCGCCTCACGGGTACCGGCAATTCCCCGGCGGATTTCACTCGTGGCTACTCCCGCGAACTGGTTTTCGAGCGCGACCAGTTCCGCCTCGCCCATCGCGGCGATTTCAGCTTCGGGCAGTTGGATACCTCGCTGACCCGCGATATCGTGGAAACCAAAGGACGTACCATCAATGAGAGCAACCTCCCCCATGCCGACATTGGCACACCGCGCCAGCTCAAGCTGACCACCGATATTCTCGATACCCGACTGACCAATCTCTTCGGTGACCACCTCGTTACCTTGGGCGGGCAGTATCTGGACGCAACCTTCGAAGATGGCCTGCTGCCTGACGATGTCACCCGCGACCAGTACAGCCTGTTCGTCGAGGATGAGTGGCAGGCCACCGAGCGCCTGGCACTGACCGGCGGGTTGCGCTACGACAAGTACGAGGGCATCAGCGGTGAATTCACCCCCCGGGCCTATGCGGTTTTCCAAGCTACCGATGAATGGACATTCAAGGGCGGCGCCGGCCGTGGTTTCCGCGCGCCACTGATGGAGCAAACCTTCGATGGTATCGTCGGCTTCGGCGACGGTGGGAGCACTCCGCTGTTCGGTGACCCGGATCTCAAGCCGGAGCGCAGTGACAACTACGAGCTCTCGGCACGTTACGACAACCGCCAGGGCTTCATGGGCCAGGTCACCGTCTTCCATAACACCCTGAAAGACAAGATCGAGCGTGCGACCGGCGCCAGTGATCGTACCAACGCTAATATTGGCGAGTCACGGATCCGGGGCATCGAGCTCGCGTCAGCCTATGCGCTGACCGATACGGTGACACTGTCGGGCAACTATACCTATACCGACAGCGAAGTGAGGGAGGGTGAAACAGCCGCAAGTCTCATCGGCGATCCGCTGGTCAGCGTGCCGGATCACATGCTGAACGTACGCCTCGACTGGCAGGCCACCCCGCAACTCAACACCTTCCTGGGGGCCGAATACCGTAGTAGCGCATTCCGTCCGCGCAATTTCCATGAGCCCCAGAATGGCGGAAGCTCACAAGGCGCCTTTGACGCACTGGGTGATTTCCACAGTACCACCATGGTCAACCTGGGCGCCCGCTACCGGGTAAGTGAGCATGTCTCGGTCAATGGGGTCGTCAACAACCTGCTGGATCGCGACTTCAAGGATTACCGCCCTTATGCACGCGAAGACAACCAGGAGATAGCCTATAGCAACGTCTACAACAACCTGTATGGACCTCGTTCCTTCATGGTCTCTCTGAACGTCGACTTCTGAGCGAACCCTTGGAAAACCTGTTTCGATCCTTTGAGCCGGCCATGCGCCGGCTTTTTTCCGATTGTCACTGACGAATTCAGCCCAGGCCGCCCGCTCCTCGGCATATACCCCCCCGTCCGACGAAAGCGCGGGTCAGACGGCACCAGTAGCAGCAATTCCGAACCCTCAATCCGACATGGGGTCAGCAGATGTCAATAAATATCCTGTTTCAATGGATATGGATTTGACGCAGAGCCCGCCACCCACCAGAATGCAAATTCGTCTCATTAAGATTCCCATGGTGTCCCATGACCTCGGAACGCTCCCAGCTGTACTACACGTGTGTTTTCCTGCATGTCTCATTCCAGGCCATTCAAACCTCGGTGGCCAACTCGCCCAAGCGGGGCGACACGCCCTGCTGGCTCGATTCACAGACGCTCAGGATGCTTTACGGCGAGCTGCAACGCTGCCGATGGGAGGCCTCACCCTTCAAGGAGGTCGGAGCGTCGCTGGATACCGCGATCTATCACTGCGGGCTGCTCATGGCCCAGTGTCCTGGTGCGCTGAACCGGCAGCTCTGCCAGCATCATCTCGAAGCGATCATGGCGCCACTACAGGAGGCCACGCTGCGGCTTTCGGGCAGCACCAACCGGGCAGCCGCCGGCCAGCCAAGCTCCCCCGCCCGGCGCCTGCGCCACTGGCTAGGCTGGTAGCGTTTTGCAGGATCCGCTAGACATAACGAAATCGCCGCAGCCAGAAGGCTGCGGCGATTGCGAAAGCGTGTCGGGTCGACTTCAGGAGGTGGCTTGCTGATAGCGACGCTCCACGTCCTCCCAGTTGACCACGTTGAAGAAGGCCGCGACATAATCCGGGCGCTTGTTCTGGTACTTCAGGTAATAGGCGTGCTCCCAGACGTCCAGGCCCAGCACCGGCGTATTGCCATGCATCAGCGGGCTGTCCTGGTTGAGGGTATTCTCGACCACCAGCTTCTTCTCCGGGGTCACGCTGAGCCAGGCCCAACCGCTGCCGAAGCGCCCCAGCGCCGCCTTGGTGAAAGCCTCCTTGAAGCTGTCAAAGCCACCCAGCTCGCTGTCGATGGCCTGGGCCACCTTGCCCTGGGGTTCACCACCACCCTCTGGCGCCATCATTTGCCAGAACTTGGAGTGGTTCGAGTGACCCCCGCCATTGTTGATGACCTCCTGCCGCTTCTCCTCAGGCACCCGGTTGATATTGGCCATCAGCTCATCCACCGGCATATCTTCCAGACCGGTACCTTCCAGAGCGGCATTGAGCTTGTCCACATAGGTCTTGTGGTGACGCGAGTGGTGTATCTCCATGGTCATCGCATCAATATAGGGTTCCAGCGCATCATGGGCATAGGGAAGTTCAGGTAGTGTGTGCGGCATTGGTCAGCTCCTCCATGAAACGAACAAAACAGGGCCGAAGCCCGCGATTCATCTCTACAGCATGGCAAAGCCTCGCCACTGTCGCTAATAGCATTTGTTACTGATTTGTATAGCTGAAACCCATGACCTTTTGCCCTGGAACGAACGAAGCCGGCTCCCTTGCGAGAACCGGCCTCTTCAGTGTCCAGCCAAGCCCTTACAGCTTGCTCTCGAGCTCCGGCAGAACCTCGAACAGATCACCAACCAGTCCATAATCCGCCACCTGGAAGATCGGCGCCTCCTCGTCCTTGTTGATCGCCACGATCACCTTGGAGTCCTTCATGCCCGCCAGGTGCTGGATGGCACCCGAGATGCCCACGGCGATGTAAAGCTCCGGGGCGACGATCTTGCCGGTCTGGCCCACCTGCATGTCGTTGGGCACGAAGCCGGCATCCACCGCCGCCCGCGAGGCGCCGATGGCGGCACCCAGCTTGTCGGCGATGCCGTCGAGCAGCTTGAAGTTCTCGCCGCTGCCCATGCCACGACCGCCGGAGATGACCACCTTGGCACCGGCCAGCTCTGGGCGATCGCTCTCGGCCAGTTCCTGCTTGATGAAGGTGGACTGGGTGTTGTCGGCAACGAAGTCCACTGCCTCGATGGTGGCGCTGCCGCCTTCCGCCACCGCATCGAAGCCGGTGCTGCGCACGGTGATTACCTTGAGGGCGTCGGCGCTCTGCACGGTGGCGATGGCGTTGCCGGCGTAGATCGGACGCTTGAAGGTGTCGGCCGAGTCCACCTCGACGATCTCGGAGATCTGGCTGACGTCCTTGAGCGCGGCGAGACGCGGCATGACGTTCTTGCCGGTGGTGGAGGCGGAGGCCAGCACGTGGCTGTAGTYSYCGGCCAGCTCGACCAGCAGCGCGCTCAGCGGTTCGGCCAGCTGGTGGGCGTAGGCGGCGTTGTCGGCGACGCGCACCTTGCTGACGCCGTCGAGCTTGGCGGCGGCTTCGGCCACGGCAGCGACGTTCTCGCCGGCCACCAGAATGTCGATGTCGCCACCGATCTGCTTCGCCGCCGTAACCACGTGGGCGGTAGCCCCGACCAGGATGCCGTCATGATGTTCAGCGAGTACCAGGATGCTCATGGATTCAACTCCTTTCAAAGCTCTGTTTTTGAAGAACCGTTTTCAAGGATCTGGTTTACAGAACCTTGGCTTCGTTCTTCAGTTTGTCCACGAGCTCGTCCACGGAGCCCACCTTGATGCCTCCCTTGCGCTCGGCCGGTGACTCGACCTTGAGCAGCGTGACCTTCGAGGCCACCTCGACGCCCAGGTCCGCCGGGGTCTTGATGTCCATCGGCTTCTTCTTGGCCTTCATGATGTCGGGCAGCTTGGCGTAGCGCGGCTCGTTGAGGCGCAGGTCGGTGGTGACGATGGCCGGCAGGCTCAGTTCGACGGTCTGCAGCCCGCCGTCGATCTCGCGGGTTACCTGGACCTTGTCATTGTCGACCACCACTTCAGACGCAAAGGTGCCCTGGGGCAGGCCGCTCAGGGCGGCGAGCATCTGGCCGGTCTGGTTGTTGTCGGTGTCGATGGCCTGCTTGCCGAGAATCGTCAGGCCCGGCTGCTCTTCCTCGACCACCTTGGCCAGCAGCTTGGCCACGGCCAGCGACTCGACGCGCTCGTCGGTCTCGACATGTATCGCGCGGTCGGCGCCCAGCGCCAGGGCGGTACGCAGCTGCTCCTGGGCGGCCTTGGGACCGATGGTCACGGCAACGACCTCGCTGGCCACGCCCTTTTCCTTCAGCCGCACCGCCTCTTCCACGGCGATCTCGCAGAAGGGGTTCATGGCCATCTTGACGTTGGTGAGGTCGACGTCGCTGTGATCCGCCTTGACGCGAATCTTCACGTTGTAGTCGATGACGCGTTTGACCGCGACGAGTACTTTCATGGTGTCCTCGCTTGGTTCTCTCTGTGAACCATCTGGTTAGGGACTCGCTGTCCGGCCCGATACCGAACCTGCCAGCGCTTCCTATGTCAGCAAGGCCCAGCCGTTCAACCACGAACCAGCTGAAATGCCTCTATCTCCATGCGCTGCCCATGCGTTTCATGCAAGCGTTTGATAGGCACCGCACCGAAAAACCTTCTCAATGTGCCACAGGCGGACCCATGGCAACAATCCCTTCCACGGGCTGACCTTGCCCAGCGCAATTGCACATTGCCCATCGTAGGGGTGTCCTGAGTCGTCTATTATGCCTATCATGGAGAATATCGAGAAGCAAACGACCGTTTTAATAACTATCGACGTTGGTGGTAGACCGTGGCCGACGGCGAAAGAGTGAGGAGCGACCGGATGTCAGAGCAAGTAGAGCGGGATTCAATGGAGTTCGATGTGGTCATCGTCGGCGCCGGGCCTTCGGGCCTGGCGGCGGCCTGCCGCCTGATGCAGCAGGCCAATGAAGCCGAACAGGAGCTGACGGTATGCGTCGTGGAGAAGGGCTCCGAAGTCGGCGCCCACATCCTCTCGGGTGCCGTCTTCGAACCACGCGCCCTGGCAGAACTCTTTCCCGACTGGGAAGAGCGCGGCGCCCCGCTCACCACACCGGCCATTCGTGACGAGCTCTACCTGCTCAAGGATGCCGAGAAGGCCCAGAAGCTGCCCAACGCCCTGGTACCCAAGAGCATGCACAATACCGGCGGCGACATGGCCCGCTATGTGATCAGCGCCGGCAATCTCTGCCGCTGGCTTGCCGAGCAGGCGGAAGGGCTCGGCGTGGAGGTCTTTCCCGGTTTCGCCGCTCAGGAAACCATTCAGGACGAGAATGGCACGGTTCAGGGCATACTGATCGGTGACATGGGCGTCGCGGCGGACGGCACGCCCAAGGACAGCCATATGCCGGGCATGGAGCTGCGGGCCAAGTACACCCTGTTTGCCGAAGGCTCTCGTGGTCACCTGGGCAAGCGACTGATCGAGCAGTTCAAGCTGGACGACGGCCGGGACCCGCAGCACTACGGCATCGGCCTCAAGGAACTGTGGGACATCCCTGCCGAGAAGCATGAGCCGGGCCTGGTGCTGCACGGTTCCGGCTGGCCGCTGGCCAAGGACACCCACGGCGCTGGTTCCTCTACCACGCCGAGAACCAGCAGGTGGTAATCGGCCTGATCATGGACCTGTCCTACAAGAACCCCTGGCTGTCGCCCTTCGACGAATTCCAGCGCATGAAACACCACCCGGTGCTCAAGCAGCATCTGGAAGGCGGCAAGCGCGTGGCCTATGGCGCCCGCGCCATCACCAAGGGTGGCCTGAACTGCCTGCCGAAGATGACCTTCCCCGGCGGCCTCTTGATCGGTTGCGACGCCGGCACCCTGAACTTCGCCAAGATCAAGGGCCTGCACACCGCCATGAAGTCGGGGATGGTGGCAGCAGAGGCCGTCTTCGAGGCGATTGCGGGGGGGGATGAAGGTGGCCAGGAACTCACCGCCTTCACCGAACGGTGGGAGGCGAGCTGGGCCTACGCCGAGCTCAAGGAGAGCGCCAGCTTCGGCCCGGCGATCCACAAGTACGGCACCGTGGGCGGTGGCGCCTACAATTTCGTCAACCAGCTGCTGGGCGGCAAGCTACCCAATGTCCACGATACCATCCCGGACCATGCGGCACTCAAGCCTGCCAGCGAGTTCGAGAAGATCGACTACCCCAAGCCGGATGGCAAGCTCTCCTTCGACAAGCTCTCCTCGGTGTTCCTGTCGAATACCAACCATGAGGAGGACCAGCCCTGCCACCTGAAGCTCGAGGATCCGGAGTTGCCGATCCGCGAGAACCTGCCCAAGTACGCCGAGCCGGCACAGCGCTACTGCCCGGCAGGCGTCTATGAGGTGATCGAGGGTGACGACGGCAAGCCGCAGTTCCAGATCAATTTCCAGAACTGCGTGCATTGCAAGACCTGCGATATCAAGGACCCCGCCCAGAACATCACCTGGGTGGCACCGGAGGGCGGCGGCGGCCCCAATTACCCGAACATGTAATCACCTCAGCCGAAAAAGGGCGTGCCAGGCGGCACGCCCTTTTGCTTTGGCGGCTGCAGGTGTCAGGCCAAGGCTTGCACCAAAGCCTCGACCACACGCTCCTGCTGCTCGGCCTGGAGGTAGGGATGCATCGGCAGGCTGAGTATCTCCCGGCAAACCGATTCAGTGACAGGCAGCTCACAGTCAGGATCGGCAACGGCGGGCTGGTGATTGAGGGGAAGCGGATAGTGAACTGCGGTCGGTATGCCTTCCTCGGTTAGCTTCGCCTGCACCTCATCACGGCGTGGTACGCGGATGCTGTATTGGGCATGAACGCTGGTGTTGCCTGCCGCCACGGTCGGCGCTGTGACGACACCGGACTCGCCCAGCAATCGATCGTAGCGTTCGGCCGCCTGCTGCCTCAGCGCCACCTCTTCGTCGAAGATATCCAGCTTGGTCAGCAGAATGGCAGCCTGCAGCGTATCCAAGCGGCTGTTCATGCCGACCCGGGTATGGTGATAACGCCGTGCCTCGCCGTGGCGAGCCACCAGGCGAATCGCCTCGGCCAGTTCGGGGTCGCCGGTGAACAGGGCACCGCCGTCGCCGTAGGCACCGAGCGGTTTGCTGGGGAAGAAGCTGGTGCAGGCGATGTGCGAAAGGCCGCAGGAGCGGCGCCCATGACGGCTAGCGCCGAAGCTTTGGGCGGCATCCTCCACCACGGTGAGCCCATGGCGCTGCGCCAGCGCCTCGATTGCCTCCATGTCGGCGCACTGTCCGAACATCGAGACCGGCATGATGGCGCGAGTTCGAGGGGTAACGGCCGCCTCGACCCGGGCAGGATCGAGCAGGTAGGTGTGCGGGTCGATGTCCACATAGACCGGCCTGGCACCGGTCAGGACCACGCTTTCGGCACTGGCAATGAAGGTGAAGCCGGGAACGATGACTTCATCGCCAGGACCGATATCGAGCGCCATCAGTGCGACCTGCAGTGCATCGGTGCCATTGGCACAGCCGATGCAGTGGCGACGCCCACATAGTCGGCCAGGCGACGTTCCAGCTCGGCCACCTCAGGTCCCATCACATAGCGGCCATGTGCCAGCACGGCCTCGATCGCCGCATCGAGCTGCGGACGGATCCGTGCCTGCTGAGCTGCAAGGTCGATGAAATGCATGAGCTCTCCTCGGGTCAGGCGCGGGTAGCCAGGGGACGAGCCGATGAAAGCTCGCCCAGTTGCGGGTGAGCCTCGCCTTCACGCGGTGTTTCGGGTGTCGCCAGGCCCAGGCCATAGACGGTCTCGAGGCAGTGCCGTACGGTCTCGATACCAAAGCCCCTGCCGGCGAGTATCTCGCGATAGCTGACGGTATGCAGGTCGGTGAAGCCGCTGGAGAATTCGAACTCTTCGCCATCGCAGGTAATGCTGCGATAGGTGGAGTGCTGGCCGCGCACGCGCTCGGGGAGATCCTCGGCATCGATGGAAAGGAACCAGCGCACGCGTGCCTTCTCGTATTCGAGATAGCCAGCAGCCTTGTGCTCATCGTGATAGTGCAGCACCTGCTCCTTCAGTTCACCGAAGATCACATGCAGCATGTCGAAGAAGTGAATGCCGATCTCTGCCATGACGCCGAATGACTTGCGCGGATCCCCCTTCCAACTGGCCAGGTACCAGGGGCCGCGCGCGGTGATATAGGTCAGGTCGACGTCGTACTGCCCTTCCCGCTGCTCGGCCAGCACCTTGTCGCGCAGTTCGTGAATGGCCGGGTGGTGGCGCAGCTGCATGATGCTGTAGACGCGACGGTGGGTCTCCTCCTCGATACAGCGCAGCTCATTGAGCTGGGCCGGCGTCGACACCAGCGGTTTCTCGCAGATCACATCACAACCCAACTGGAGGCCGGCCGTGATATGGGCGCTGTGAAGATGGTTGGGAGAGCAGACCACCCAGTAGTCGATCGCCTTGGTCTGCTGGCGCCTGAGACGCCAGGCATGCTCCATGAAATACTCGAATTCGGTAAAGAATGCGCAATCGGTCGAGATGGAATCGATGATGCCGACTGAATCGTTGATATCGTAGGCCGCCACCAGCGTATGCCCCATGCCCTTGATGGCCTGCATATGTCGAGGCGCGATATAGCCGGCCGCACCAATCAAGGCAAAATTCATCAGTTTTTCTCCTCGGATTCCATTTCCGTTGCTTGCTGGCGTTCAGGCATCTTGCCGGTCTCGAACCCCAAGCGTCCACCTGTACCGACCCAATGCCCCGGGTCCAAAGGGTGGCGAAACAAGCCAGCAAGAGATAATTGAGTTTACGGCCTCAGACGGTGGAAATTAAGTCGACTTACGTTCCCTGCCCTGATCCTGCTCAAGCCGGTGCCAGATAACACCTAGCCGCTAGCCACCGGATGCGATTCCTTGCGAATCCAATCGCTCCAGGAGCCCACATAGAGCCGCGGCAGTGGGCGGCCGGCAATGGCATAGGCAAGGATATTGTGGCAGGCGGTGACGCCGGAACCACAATAGGCAATGACCGCACCGGCGTCCGGCAGCTCGCCATCGAGCTGTTCGGCCGACTTGAAACGGCCGTCGTCATCCAGATTGGCTGCGCTGGGCCGACATTGGGCACCCGAGATATGACCAGCGACGGGGTCGATGGGCTCGACCTCGCCGCGAAAGCGCTCCAGGCTGCGCGCATCGACCTTCATGTCACGACCGGTCAGCACCGTATCGGCATCGACCCAGGCGGTGTCGTCGAAGTAGGGCCTCCAGTTGCTGGGCTTGGGGAGAGGCTCCCTGCCCAGCACCAGCGGTCCGCCCGTGTCCTGCCATGCCCTCAAGCCACCGTCCAGGACCCGTACGTCGGGATGGCCGGCCCAGCAGGACAGCATCCACCAGGCCCGGGCCGCCGCCAACTGCCCACCCATGTCATCGACCACCACCACCGCCTTGCCGGGCGTGATACCAAGGCGCTGCACCACGGCGGTGAAGGCATCGTGCGTCGGCAATGGATGGCGCCCCCCTTCCCCCGGCGGCCCGGCAAGATCGCGGTCCAGGTCGAGATGATGACTGGTGGGAATATGCCCGGCCTCCCATAGGCGTCGCCCGGCTTCCGGCTCCCCCAGGCGGACACGACAGTCGAGCACGAGTGGAGGGCTCCCCGTCTCGAGTGATTCGGCCAGCTCCGCGGCGGATATCAGCACACGATTCATGTTCAAGCTCCTTGATCCTGGGGGCCGCTCTCGAAGATCCGTCAAAATGGTGAGATCGCGAGAATCGAAATCAGGGACTCGATGCTGCCATCGGCGTGGACAGCATCTCGATGGGGGCTCGCCGCGCCAGCAGCCGGCGCCGTCCCGCCTGGGCAAAACGCACTTCGATGACCGGATCCACCGGGTCGCCCTCCACCACGGCAATCTCGCCCTCACCGAAGACCGCGTGCCGCAGCCACTGCCCCGGCAGGAACTCGCCCGCCGTATAGGCGGCGTGTGGTTCGGCCAGGTTCGAGTCGGCCAGCGTTCGAAGCGGCAACTCATGGCCCAGCGCCTGGAGGTAACGAGAGACCAGTGACGGCGAAGTGACCGCAAGCGGTGACGCATCGCTGACGGCATCCTCCAGGCGAGCAGCGATCCGCGTGCAATCCTGCCACGCCATCTCGGCGATGAACCGGCTGGGTCGATGCGCTCCCCCATCATGCAGGATGCGCAGCCTTTCCCGGGCACGGGTGATGGCCACATAGAAGAGCCGTCGCTCCTCCTCCAGCCGCTCCGGGGTCAACGGGTTGTCGCGACTGTAATGGGGAAAATCCTCCTCATTGGCCCCGGCCAGGACCACGAGCGGCCACTCCAACCCCTTGGCGCCGTGCACGGTGGTGATCAGGATACCGTCGGCGTGGTTCTCCACCGGCCGTTCCAGCAGTTCGATGAAGGCATCGATCTCCTTGACCTCAGCGGCCTGCTCGACCAGCACATCGAGCAGCCGGACATCCTCCTCGCCCTTCTCACGACGTGCGGCTGCGCGCTTGAGCACCTTCTCGGCGTCGAGGCTCTCCACCACATGGGCCAGCAGTCGGGCGGGTGACCAGCGACCCAGGCGCGGCAGCTCGCAGAGCAGGGCCCAGCGCCGCTTGAGATTGCGCCGCTGAATCGGCTTGAGACTGGCCATCAGCGGATCGTGCCGGTCGGGGAAGGCTTGGGTCTCCGCCAACCGCCTGGCCAACGCCGACAACCGCTCGCGGGCCACGAATGGGGTCGGCTGCTCCAGGAGCCGCTGCACCAGCTCGGGATCGTGCAGCAAGGCAGCATTCCGTGCCACCCTCAGGTAGCCGGACAGGGCCTGCACCAGCGGCAGCCGGAATACGAAGCGATCCTCGCGGGAGAGCCGAAAGGGTATGCCCGCCTGGAGAAGCCGCAGCTGGAAAGGCACCGACAGCGCCCAGCTGCGTACCAGCAGGCAAGCCTCATCGAGACGACGCCCCTTCTCCTGCCAGGTGGCGAGCGCCTGGGGCAGTGCCTCCCTGCCCTGGTCCACGGCCAGGGTAGTGCGGGGATTGTCCGGTGCGGCAAGGCAGAGCTGGTCGGGCCGACGACGGTTGGCGGCGATGGCATGGTTGGCTGTCAGCGCCAGTGCATGCCCGTGGCGGAAGGTGGTCGAAAGGGGGTAGTCGATGGCGGTGCCGAAGGTATCGGTGAAGTGCTCGCGCATGGCCTCGGGATGGGCGCCACGCCACTCGTAGATGCACTGATTGGCATCCCCCACGGCCATGACGTCGGCTTCACGCCCGGCCAGGGTGGCCAGCAGGCGCAGCTGCGCCTGGTTGATGTCCTGATACTCATCGATGATGACATGGTCCAGGTAGCCCTGGACACGTTTTGCCAGCTGCGGGTCGGCCTCCAGCGCACACAGCGGCCGGTACAGCAGATCGGAAAATGTCATCAACCCATGGTCGGCCAGCAGTTGCTCGAGATGCTGGAAGGCCGCCACGAAATGCCGCGACTCGTCACCGAAATCGAGCCGCTCGTGGAGTGCTTGCGGCGCCACCATCTCGGCCTTCACCAGGCCACAGAAGTGGGCAAGCGCCTCGAGGGTATCCGCCTCCAGCGCCGTCTCGCGCTGCGTCGGATCCTCCAGCACTTCCAGGGTAGCCTGGCGCAGCAGGCGCTCCACCTGCCAGTCGGCGGAAAGCAGGCGGCGTTCCGGTAGCACTCCCCAGCGAGTCAGACTTCCGGTCAGCCGGTGGCCAAGGGCGTGAAAGGTACGCACATCGGGCAGCCGCTGGCCCCGGGGGGCCATGGTCGCCAAGCGCTGCTGGAAGTCCTCCCTGGCCGATCGATTGAACATCAGCACCAGGATACGGCTGGCGGGCACGCCACTGGCCATCAGGTGCAGCACCCGGGCCACCAGCGTGGTGGTCTTGCCGGCCCCGGCCACGGCGGCGACCCGGGCATGCCCGGCGCCATGGGTGACCACGGCCTGCTGCTCCTCGGTGAGCCTCATGAAGCCTCACCCGATGCGTCGCCAGGCAGTTCGCCCAGCGGCTGCCAGACACCGCCGCTGGTGAGCCCCAGCTCGATGCGGCCGGTATCGGTGGTGCGCTGCTCGCCGACCTCCACCAGGCGATAGAACACGTTGCGTCCCAGCCTGGCTGAGAGGCCGAAGCGTATGTCGACTTCCGGGACCGCCACCCCATCAGGGGTCTCGCTGACTCTGAGGCGGTGCGCATCACCCAGGCGCAGCCGGTCGCCGACGTTGGTTGTCAGCCACCAGCTATCGTCCTCCAGCTCGGCATCGACGATGACGAAGGGGCGGTCCTCCACCTGAATGCGCTGCTTCTCGACCGGTGTCACCAGATAATGATGACCGTCCTGCTCGCGGCGCAGCAGCGTCGACAGCAGCCGGACCAGGCGTGGGCGTCCAATGACCGTGCCTTCATGAATCCAGCGCCCGTCGCAACGATGATCAAGTCCATTTCGCCGGCCTGTTGCGGATCCCAGCGGTCAACGGGGGGTATCTGCCCTACCGGTTCGACATGCTCGAGTAGCGGCTCCAGGTTCATCTACTGCCTCCGGCATGAATCGCTGAACAGGCCTCTCTGACCCCGGCCACTGCAGCGGGAGTCCCTGACACCAGTCTATACCAGGCCTGCAGTGGCCAGGGCGTTGCGGATCTCTGCAGGCGCCTCCGGCGCGGCCGCTCGAAACAGCCGGTAGAAATTTGCCGTGGTCTGCATGGCGACCTCCTCGATACTGATGCCTCGCTCACGCGCGATGCATTCGGCCACCTCGACCACCCAGGCCGGCTCGTTGGGCTTGCCCCGGTGGGGAACCGGCGCCAGGTAGGGACTATCCGTCTCGATCAATAGCCGGTCCAGCGGTACCCGGCGAGCAACATCACGGATCGACTCGGCGTTGCGGAAGGTGACGATACCCGACAGCGAAATTGAAAAGCCATGACGCACGGCCTCTCGGGCCATGTCCAGATCTTCGGTGAAGCAGTGCAGCACGCCGCCAACCGCCGGATCGGTATGCTCGCGGATCAGGGCCAGGGTCTCTTCCCGGGCCTCCCGGGTATGCACGATGACCGGCAACTGAAGCTCGGTGGCAGCGATCAGGTGGCGGCGAAAACGCGCCAGCTGCACTTCTCTCGGCGGCACGCTGTCGGGGGCCTTGTCGAGATAGTGATAATCGAGCCCACACTCCCCGATGGCCACGGCGCCATAGCGGTCGGCACACGTCTTGATCGCCTCGACGTCGGGCTCGTCATCCACCCGATGCAGCGGATGAACGCCGGCGGAGATCACCACGTCGGAGTGCTCGCGGCTGATCCTGGCAAGCTCCGGCACCGCTTCCAGCGTGACCGCGATGGCCAGGAACTGGCGAACGTCGCGGGCACGGGCGGCATCCAGGGTGGCGGCGATATCTCCCCCATGAGTCTGGGGGTCGAGGCGATCAAGGTGGCAATGGGAATCGACGAACATGCGGAAAACGACTCATCAGGTGAAGGGCAGTGGGTCAGCGGCAGGCGCTGCCACTCGGTGACGCTTGTGCTCAAAGGGTATAGGTCGGCGCCCCCTTGTCCAGCTGGCCGGCGAGCAGGGTTTCGATCCGGTCCCTCACCGGCTGGTCTTCGGGGCTGAAGTGAATGCCGATACCCGGCACGCGGCGTCCTGCCACGCCATCCGGCGAGACCCAGACGACCTGGCCGGTCACCGGCATGCGATCACTGTCACCGGGCAGGGTCAGCAGCAGGTAGACCTCCTGGCCCAGCTCGTAGCGCTCGCGGGTGGGCACGAAGATACCGCCTCGCTCCAGCAGCGGCATGTACGCGGAAAGCAGGGTCTGTGTATCCTGAATGGCCAGCGACAAGGCCTTCTGTGGTGCCATGCGAACTCCTCCCTTCATCCCTGCGTCAGGAACGCAGCAGGGCCGACCAGCGAACCAGCCAGGCCTCGAGAACCAGCTGGGGGTTGGGGTTGCCGCCGGCAGCCAGCAGGCGGCGCTGTTCTCGAGCATAGTCCAGCAGCCGGAACCAGTCGCGAACGCGGGCGTTCTTGACAGCCTGCCGGTAGAGCGGCAGCAGGTCGGGATTGCGAACCCGGCCCGCATCCCCGGACAGCCCCAGCCGAATCAGATCCTCGAGCCAGGCAATACCGTACCACAGGATCGACTCGGTGGATTGCCGGTCCAGGCGGGCGGCCTCGGCCACCGGCTCCGCACCACGCACCAGTGCATCGAAGGTTTCGTGAAGCTGCTGGCGCAAGGCACGCGCGGTGGGTGCCGCCAGCTCGAAGGCCAGCAAGGGGAGTCCCCCGGACACCTGCCACCAGAATGCGGCCTCCTCCTTGCCACCCAGCTGTTCGGCGAGCCATGCCTGGCTCTGTTCCGCGTCGGGGGCCGGCAGGCTCCAGTGCTGACAGCGCGAGCGGATGGTGGCGAGCAGCCGCGAGGGGACGTCGGCGAGCAGAATGAACTGGGTACGCTGCCCCGGTTCCTCCAGGCTCTTGAGCAGGGCGTTGGAGGCCGCCACATTCATCGCCTCGGCCGGGCTGAGCACGATGACGCGATGGCCGCCCTGCTGTGCCGTCTGGGCGACAAAGGCGTTGACCTCGCGAATGGGTCGATGCGAATCTGTCGCTTGCCCTCCTCCGGCGAGACGCGCAGCAGGTCGGGATGATAGCCGGCTGCGAGCATATGGCAGCCGTGGCAATGGCCACAGGCGGCCTGGCCCGGCGTGACGCAGAGCAGACGGGCGATCAGCGCCTCGGCAAACTGCTGCTTGCCGACCCCACGGGGGCCGGAAAGCAGCAGCGCATGGGGCAGGCGCCCGCTCTGGTACTGCGACAGGAACCGCCGCCAGCGCTCGCTCTGCCAGGGTAGCGGCTGGGCAATCCCTTCACCCTGCTCCGTCGGGTTTTCTACAGCCATGGCGTCACCCGGGCTTCCAGGCAGGCGGCGAGGCGCGCCTGCACGATCTCCAGGGAGGCATCGGCATCGATGACCGCCATGCGTTGCGGCGCACTGGACGCGCGCTCCAGGTAAGCGCTGCGCACCGCTTCGAAAAAGGCGCTGCGCTCCTGCTCGAAGCGGTCACGCGCCTCGCCGTTGGCGTTCAGGCGCCCCTGCAGGCGCCGCTGGGCCACCCAGGCAAGATTGGTCGACTTGTCGATCGTTTGTATAAGCACGCTCTATCCTTTTCACAATCAAGAGATTATATCTCTCTCAAAACGATCTACCAACGGCCGATTAGCAAAGATTTTTACGAAAAAGTAAGCTGGGCTCAGATTGATATTAGCCAGCACGGATTGTAAACTAAAAAATTGACCTCGGAATTGATGGTTCGAGCCGCAGATGCTCAAGCCATGGCAACCAGACGTAACCGGGGCGAGACATGATTGCGAATGCAGAAATTGCTATACCATCCGCAAGGCTTGGCCGAGCCTCTACCTCGGGACTATCATCCACCGGATTCCGCAGGGTTTGACCTTGAATACAATCGAAGCTCGGCACCCCTCTGCGGTGTACCGGGCGAAAAAATATAGAAGCTGGTTACGACGAGGCGCTTAGGATAAATAATGGCAACATTGGCGGATAACGATATAGAAGCAAGAATGGATGCTGGCAATTTGATTGTAAAAGGCTCGCGAAGTCAGATAGGAGCAGCCTGTTACGAACTACGAATGGGCAATACTTATTACGATCTAACTGAAGCAGACACTCCTATTGATGCATCAGCCACGGGAGACGTGCTCATAAAACCAGGGCACCGAGTCGTACTGATCACACAAGAAGAACTCACCATACCGAAAGACATCATTGCGAGAGTTTCTAGCAAAGGTTCTCTTTTTAGCATAGGGCTCACTCCTGTAAGCACATATGCAGACCCAGGATTCCATGGAAATCTGGGTATCGTCACACAAAACACGAGCGAAAATTATATAACCTTACCGGTCGGAGAACCAATCGCAAAAGTGGATTTCTCCATGCTCACTAGGGAAGCAAAGAAACCCTATAGTGGACAACACGGATTCCAAACGCAGATTTGGCCAATACGTCACCAACTAATGAAAAGCTACAAAGAAATAAAAGACGATCCTCGTGTAGAAAGCGAAGAGGATGAATCATACAAAATTCTCCCGCAAGCCACGGTAAGCGTACTAAAGGGAATACAGCAAAAGCAACGCCTAATTAATATCTGCCTGCTCGTCACGATACTGCTCAACAGCTTAATCCTCGCAGCCGTGCTAAAAGACTTTGTCGAGATTGCGGTCGCGCTTACGGTAAACTTGGCTTCATCAGCTGTTGTCGCCTTAGTGATGTGGGCATCTAACAAAAGGAAATACTGAAGTGGACCTTAAAGAGATTATAGACAAACAGGTTGCGATGGATATTTGCCATGGATTTCCTGTTTCATTTGATAGCGAAGCGGAAGCGTATGCTCAATTATCGAAGGATTTAGTCGGTCTTCTCGGGGAAGTAGGAGAGTTCGCAAATATCATCAAGAAGATAAACATAAAACTCGACCGACCCAAGGAATATGAACTGGATATTTCTGTCGCAAAGGAGAAGTTGGGAGAAGAGTTAGCCGACACTTTCATCTACATGATACGACTCGCCGCTATTCTCGAAATCGATCTTGAAAAGCAACTAATTGACAAGATGCAGCGGAACGAAGCACGATATGCTCAACTTCGAAAATAATAAGAAGATCTTTTTCTTACCAGTGAACACCGGGTTCTCGACGAACCAGACTCCAGACTCGCGTTGTGTCGAATTCTATCGAGAACGAAGTGGGCACGGGCTGCATTGCGCTATAGTCGGTAACGTTGTCGTTCCTGAGG